>JBLIOC010000001.1:0-71612 GCA_047639355.1 Minisyncoccia bacterium
TGACGATGCTTTAAAGATTTTGCGTGAAAATTTACCAACTAAACAGACTAGAACTGACGGTTTACATAAGGTTTTTAGAACTGATCAAACTTTAGAACCTGAAGAAATATCCCGGTTACTTGGGGTGAACATCGCTATTAAGAGCTTCACTAGCGTACATGTAGAGCCGAGAGTAAATTCTCACATACACTTTGTAAGTGTATGTTTTTCATCAATTTTTGTGGCACTTGCAGGTCTTGTTTTCTATATGTATATGTTTAAAATTGGTATTTTCCACCCGGGTGAACTTCTAGCATTCTAAAATCGTCCATCGATTGAATTTTGATATTTTTAGTTTCAGTTTACAGTGCTTATTAACTGAGGAGGTGTAAAATCAATGTCTCAAATTTTCTACGTTAATACCTGTAACAAATATGCCACCGTTTTACAATTAATCTCTAACAAGGTTAAGCAAAAACAAGACTTTTATACTGCTTTGGGAATTCGGAGCTCCCCTCAACTACAACAATTTACTAAATATTGTGTTGTGCTGTTGCTTGCACAGGTTGCAACTTCATCAAAACTCGCTATTATGAGCAAATAAATTCTTTATAGATATGTTTAATAAATATGAATTAGTTGGAGGAGGAATATCAGTTTTTTTTATGGGATTAGCCCTGTATTTAACACAGGTTCAATCAATAGTCCTTGACTCTAGTCAGGTTGGTCAAGTTATAAAGACTGACCCATCTGGTGTAATTTTTGTTAGCCAGTCCGATGATGTGGAGCAATCACGACGAGAGGCGCTCTTAGAAGCTGCGGATAATAATGGTAATCTCAATAGTATGGTGATAGATGATATTAAAATAGGAGTTGGTGATGTTGCTGTGATTGGTGACACAGTTTCGGTACACTATGTAGGAACTCTCCAAAACGGAGATGAGTTTGATAATTCAAGAAAACGAGGTTCTGCTTTTGGTTTCAAAGTCGGTGATGGTCAAGTGATAGAAGGTTGGGACAAGGGTCTTGAAGGTATGCAGGTAGGTGGTCAACGTGTTCTCGTTATTCCTCCAGACATGGCTTATGGTGAAAAAGGAGTTGGACCAATTCCCGGAAACGCAACGCTAGTCTTCGCGATTGAATTGCTAGAGATAAATAAATAAACTGAGTAACAAATGTGGTCAAAATTTGCCCAAGAGCAGAACAAATTTTGACATAGAAAATTATAGTATTTCATTCCTTAGTTTACTCAATTATGCTGAATTTACGTCCAAATTCGTGCCTTTCTAGGGCGAATTGCTGGATGCTCCAGCCACCAAAGTCTTATGACTAAACCACCAATTACATTCGAAATAATTAAGCGTCAGCCCGGCACACTTGGTCGGGCTGGTGTTATACATACCCCTCATGGTGATATCGAAACACCGGCTTTTGTTGTGGTTGGAACAAAGGGAACTGTAAAAAGTATCAAACCAGAAGATATGTGTGATTATGTGGGGAATCAAGTGGCTCTGGCTAATACCTACCATCTCTTTCTTCAGCCTGGCGATGATGTCATTAAAGAAGCTGGAGGTTTACATAAATTCTCAAATTGGGATCTACCGACCATGACCGACAGTGGCGGATTCCAAGTGTTTTCGCTAGGTGCAGCCTTTGGTAAAGGTGTGACAAAATTTGCTCAAGATGAAGTGGAGGAAAGAGTAGAGAAGTCGGGGTTGAATGTATATTCCAAAAAACTCGCCGAGCAACACGGCAAGCTTTGTGTAATTGATGAGGAGGGGGTAACTTTTACTTCACATATTGATGGTTCAATGCACCGTTTTACCGCCGAACGTTCAATCGATGTCCAACACAATATCGGTGCCGATATAATCGTTGCGTTTGATGAATGTACTAGCCCGTCTGCTGATAAAGACTATCAAAAAGAAGCGATGGACCGCACTCATCGCTGGGCCAAACGAAGCATTATGGCTCATAAGCAAAATTATGAAGCTTTAAAGAAACAGGGTATTTATGGGGTTGTCCAAGGTGGACGGTATTTAGATTTAAGAGAAGAAAGTGCTAGAGCTCTATGTGCGATGGATTTTGATGGTTTTGGTATCGGCGGAAGCTTTAGTAAAGAAGATTTAGGAAATGCACTTCGGACAGTGAATGAAATATTACCAGAAGACAAACCACGTCATTTACTCGGTATTGGAGAACCTGCTGATATTGTCGAAGGAGTTTCATTAGGCTGTGATACGTTTGATTGTGTTGCGCCAACTAGAATTGCTCGAACAGGTACTATTTATGAACGAACAAACGATGGTCACAAAAGAACGAATCTGCTAAATACAAAATACCAGAGAGATTTTAGTAAGCCTGATGATTCATGTGATTGTTATGTGTGCACTCATTACACAAAAGCGTATCTAGCTCATCTTTTCAGATCACAGGAAATTCTCGGCCCTCATCTTGCCTCACTACATAACTTGTATTACATAGTTAATTTCACTAAGAGACTACGAGAAGAGATACTATTAGGTAATTAATTCTTTGACTTTTAATGATATTCTGTCATTATTAAAATAATCTAAACTAACTAGTCGAGGTGTGTCATGGACACAATTAAAAAAACCCGACGGACGTTGGGAGAAATTAGAGAGATTATTGAAAATAATAAATACATAAGTGACATTCTATGTTTAGTAAGAAACGAATTTGGGTTTCTTTCTATATCGTATTTGCGGATTGTGTTGGCATGTTTGTTATCTCGTATAACACATGCTCGTAAATTACGTAAAGACGGAGATTTGTTAATAACTCACGAGCGAGCAATTTTTGTTATTGCCATTGAGTATTTGCATATTTATGATGTAAATATTTTGATTGCAATATTTATGCATGACATGGTCGAGGATTACCTTTTTTGGAAATCTTGGATGGTCTACGTAATTTTTGGAAAAGAAGTCAGAGACCTTGTGTTTGCGGTAACTAAGCCTGATAAAAGTTTGTATTCAAATACAGACGAGCACGATAGAGCAATGTTTGATCTTGTATCAGAAGGTGGACCAAAAGCTATGATTCTAAAAACAATTGATCGTTTTCATAATATGCTAACATTGCACGGTAATTATAAAAAAAGGAATCGCAAAGTGCGGCAGACGATTAAATATGTGCTACCTTTATCTGCCGAATGTGACACTTTGGTCTATGAACTAGAAGACGCTGTGAACATACAACTATTGATCTTAAGGGAAGTTAAATCACTAAGCCGGTAATCCATACCGGCTTTTTTTATTATCCAGGGCGGTGTATAGTACATACGTGAAATTCGAAATCTCTACAGACAAAACTCCAGCCGGCGACCAACCAGCTGCAATAAAGGCGCTGGTTGATGGCATTAAGGCTGGCAATCAAGCCCAAACTCTCTTGGGTGTTACCGGATCTGGTAAGACCTTCACCGCCGCTAATGTTATTCAGCAAATACAAAAACCAACTCTTGTTATTGCTCACAATAAGACATTAGCTGCTCAGCTGGCACAGGAATATGCTGATTTTTTTCCAAATAATGCAGTGCACTATTTTGTTTCTTACTACGACTATTATCAACCTGAGGCGTATATGCCAACTTCTGATACGTATATTGAAAAAGAATCGCAAATAAACGAAGAAATTGACAGACTCCGACATGCATCAACACAAGCACTCTTGACTCGTGAGGACGTAATTATTGTCGCTTCAGTATCTTGTATTTACGGGCTAGGTTCTCCAAAGGAATATGAAAAACGACATCTAAAGATTGAGGTTGGTTATGATGCAACCAGAACAGAAATGCTCCGAACATTAATTGGAATGTATTTTGAAAGAACAAATGCAGATTTGAAGCCAGCTCAATTTCGAGCGGTAGGGAACACGATTGAAGTAATGCCCACCAACGAACGAGTTATATATAGGCTGAAATTTTCCGGAAGCAAAATCACTCACATAACAAAAATTGATGAAATAACCAGAGCCATAATTGATGAGCCAGATGTGTTTTTCTTGTTCCCGGCCAAGCACTTTGTGACACCTGAAGAAGTACGTAAGGTAGCAGCAGCTGATATAAAGGCTGAGCTTGATTCACAGTTACGAAAATTTAAAAAGGAAGGAAAATTACTGGAAGCGGAGAGAATAAAGCGCCGTACAGACCACGACTTGGCTCTTATTAGAGAAATGGGTTTTTGCAATGGTATAGAAAACTACTCGAGACACTTTGATCGACGTGCTCCAGGGGAAGCTCCGTACACCCTGCTTTCATATTTTCCACATACACCAGAAGGAAAACCAGACTTTTTGACTATTATTGACGAATCACACGTTACAATTCCACAACTTAATGGAATGTATGCCGGTGACCGCTCACGCAAGGTCACGTTGGTAGACTATGGATTTAGACTTCCAAGTACCGTAGACAACCGTCCGTTACGATTTGAGGAGTTTCAAGAAAGGGTTGGTCAACAGATATATACCACCGCAACTCCAGGCAAGTTTGAGGCAACAGCAATGAAAGCCGAAAACTTGAAACCGATTGAACAAATCATTAGACCAACTGGCTTAATAGACCCAGAAATTGAGGTACGAGGTATTGTGGAAGATGGTGCATATCCGGGCCAAGTGAAAGATTTTATTGCAGAATCAGAGAAAGTAATTGAAGGTGGAGCCAGAGTGCTGGTGACTACTTTAACTAAACGTATGGCCGAAGACTTGGCAGAATTTTTGTCTGAAAAGAATATTAAAACCAAGTATATTCACAGTGATGTGAAAACGATGGAACGAATTGAGATCCTGACAGACTTTAGAAAAGGAATATTTGACTGTTTGGTAGGTGTGAACCTGCTACGAGAAGGACTCGATTTACCGGAAGTTGAACTTGTAGCTATTCTTGATGCAGATAAAGCTGGATTTTTGCGTAGTGAAACAGCTCTTATTCAAACAATCGGACGAGCCGCACGAAATGTAAACGGAAGAGTAGTATTATATGCAGATGAGATGACGGTAGCCCTTGAGTATGCAATAGGTGAAACAAATCGGAGACGAGAAAGACAAGTTATATATAACAAGAAACATGGTATTACTCCTAAAACAATCGTTAAGGAAATAAAATCAATTGCCGATCAAATGCGATCTGAGCACGATGAAACTGTGGAAACGCTTCTTAAAGTGGATATGGAGCTATATAAAAAAAATCCCAAGAAAACTCTTAAAGATAAAAAAAGACAAATGGAAGAAGCTGTTTCATTGCTTGATTTTGAAACAGCTGCAATAATTCGAGACGAATTAAAATACCTAGAAGAATCAGAAATTGAAAAATAGATATTCTGTGAGTTATTATCCAGTAAAATCTGGTTTAGATGATAGTATATAGATATGTCAGTTCTCGCAGGTAAACATTTTCTAATAGTTGGTAGTGAAAATCTTCAAATTAGGAATTTGAAAGAAACTCTACAGTCACATGGCGTAATTGCTTATGAAATGTCTTGTGACGAATTATCTCCAGAAAAGGTTCATGAATTAAATATTGATTTCATTTTTCTTAATTATTTGGACGATAGTAGGAATTGTAAGAATCTGTTAAGCATACTTAGAATGACCGACTTCAGTAAGTTAATTCCATCTTTTATACTTGTCGATAATGTAATTTCTAGAATTGAAGAAGTTATTTCATACGGAGCAACTGATTACTTAACACCAGAAGAGTCAACTGAGACTACTCTTCAAAAAATAAGAACAATTTTTACCGAGGATAATAAATTTACAGGCAGTTCCTCAATAGATATTACTCCCATGGAAACTTCGCCTACAGCAAAAGGAACCAGAGTATACGTAGTCGAAGATGATCCTCTACTCAGAGACTTGCTTTCAATGAAATTTGTTAAATCTTCTTTTCCGTTTGCCTTTAGTAAAGATGGAAAACAGGCCATCGCACACATAAAGCAATTTCAGCCAGATGTAGTTATTTTAGATTTAATGCTCCCAGGAGTGGACGGTTTTGATTTACTTTTTGAAATAAAAAATGATCCATTGGTAAAAGATATACCTGTCATAATTTTCTCAAATAGAGATGTTAGTACCGATAGACAAAAAGCACAAGAAATGGGAGCTGCTGCCTTTTACGTTAAGGCAATGACGGACCTTTCTGAACTGGTAAAGAAGATAGAGTTGCTAAAAAAGTAATATTATAATTTAATTCCATGGCTGCTGTAAAAAAAATATTTACGAAATCAAGTACAAAGCTTGTGAAAAAAACACCAGCCCAAAAACCTGTGGCTGTTAAAACCAGCGCAAGTAAAATTTCTAATAGATCGTCTCCAGGCGCAGCCTCAGAAAGAAAGCCAGTTACAAAAAAGACCACATTAAAGAAAAAGCCTCTAAATAAGAATAGAAAAATTTCCCGCATAAAAAAAGTCGACTCTGTTTCTTTGCCTAATAATATGAGCTTACGCGCTGTCGAAAAAACTTTTGTTTTCAAGCGTGAGTTCGATAAATTTTTAAGGCAACCAATGTATAGAATTGCTTATGTAGCAGGCCTTTCTTTCGTACTCGTTGGTTCTTTTTTTGCAGTTAGTCATATTGTCCCGTCTAACTTGCCTTACTTGATGTTGGGCCAGCTAGCAACCAATGATTCAATTGACACTACTTCTGATTCTATTTTAAATAGTAGCACGGATCTAGTAACCACTGAGGTGGCAGTTCCTAATCCAACATTTAAGTTTATTAGTAACATTCCCGATGAAATCAGTGATGATTTACGAATGACTTTTATTGTCACGAATGCTGAAATGGTTTCTTCCAGACTTGCACGAATTGGCCATCATGATTTTTCTAGTTTAAAAACAACTATACTTTCTGATAATAAATATCGAGTTAACATTTCCGTAGCTAATCTCCCAGACGGCATTTATAATTTGAAAATTTACGTAAAACCATTAAATGGCAACAACGGTACTGTTTTTGAATCAAGAGAATTCAGTGTGGTTAACGATTCATTCGTCGATATAGCTGACGTTTCAATCATCTCTGGTACAGAAGATGGACAGATAAACCTAGCTACTGGCACTGAATCTACAGAAACTGGAACCACCCAATTACTTTCAATTACTCCTGATTATGTCGTCGAAAATCAAGATGTTAGTCGTCCGCCAGACAATGGCCCAACGATAGCCACAACTAATGATACTGATGATGACAGTACTACTGAAAAAGTTGTACCTCCTTCTTCCAGTGAGCGGTCAGTTACTCCGTTTGCTCTCTTCGTACCCGATGATTCAGTTTTAAATGGTGTAAAAACTGTCAAAGTGTCTGCTCTTAAAGAATATCTGTGGATTGAACTTTACGCTCGACCAATCAGGTCTCTTGATACGATCTTTGTAGCCCGTGCTGTAAAACGAAGCGGGGAATGGTATTTTGTGATCGACTCAACTAATCTTCCAAACGGAAAGTATGAGTTTACAGCTAAAACTGATTTTAACAACTCAATCATTAAAACCAGACCGATTCTAGTTTTGGTAGAAAACAGCGTGAAACCTTACGTAAAAGAAACTGTTTTGCCAGATGTTTCTGTTGATACAGAGAAGAAAGAAATTTCTGTCCGTGAACTGCCTCCCAAACTGGAAGATCAGAATTTTGTTCCTACTGTCAACTTGGACGATGATGTGAAAAGAGAAACTGATGATCTTTTGGTAAATAACGTAGATGATTTTAATACGCTTTTTAGACATTACGCAACAGCTCAACAGTCTGGAGATGAGATGCTCATTCGAACAGCGAAAGAAGCACTGGAAGAAAAACGCAAAGCCCTTGTAACGATTACTCTTCATAACGAAAGGCTTAGATATATATCAGATAATATTGACGAGGAACTTACCTTAAGAGTCATTGAATTGGAAGAGAAAATAAACGTCTTTGAAAAAATCCGACGTGAAAAAAGTCAAGGCAAAACCGCCATAGATACAGACAAGGACGGAATATCCGATTTTGACGAGATTCACCTATATAATACGAACCCTGAAGCTGTTGATACAGATAATGATGGTATTACCGATGGAATTGAAATCATGCGTGGTTATAACCCTAATAACGCAGCACCTGAAGCTATTGTCGAGTTTGAGTCGCCACGTGAGACTGTAGGACTACTGCGAGATGATGTGTTAACAATGAAAGAAGTCTTGCCTGTTATACAAATAAGTGACGCAAATGATGCACAGATTGTAAAAACTGAAATTAGAGGTAAGGGCTTACCAAACAGTTTTGTTACTTTATACATTTATAGTACACCCACTGTAGTAACAATCAGAACTGACGCTGATGGTGAATTTGTTTACACTTTCGACAAAGAGTTAGAAGACGGGCAGCATGATATCTATATTGCTATGACTGATAATGCGGGAGAAATAATAGCGCAAAGTAGTCCTTTCTCTTTCTTTAAGCAAGCGCAAGCTTTTACTGTTGTTAATGATACTGGTGCAGGTTTAGTTACTTCAGATAGTGTGAAAGAGTCTGTAAAAAGTTCTTATAGCACAGTGGTGGGTATGGGAATTTTAGCACTTGGTCTTATTCTACTTATGTTAGGCATGACTCTTCGTCCCAAAAATGATGATTTAAACGAAGACTCAGACTATGTGTCCAATCCTAACGCTGACAGAGTTACATTTGATGATAATAAGCATCTAGAATCATCATGATCTCTCGAGTTCTCACGGCTCTTGAAAGAGGACTTCTCGTGATGAGACTAAATTCTCACATGTTATTGGTAGGAGCTCTAGTGTTTGTCTTTCCATTACTATTTGTGTGGGTTACAAATTCGCTTTTTGAGTTTACAAGCAGCAGTATTGATACGGCTGATAGACATCGTATTGGTGTATTGCATGACTCCATCACAGCCCTGGTGCTCTCTAATGCTCCGACCGAGATAATCCAGTCTACTATTGAATCAGTTGCTAAGAGGGTCGAGCCCGAGGATCAAATAAAAGTATCGGATATTAAATTATTCAAGGAAGTTAATGGAGAACTTGTTGTTTTAAATGCTTTCGACCGCGAAACTATCGGAACAACTACAGATTCTGGTGTAAAAATACTCAGGAAGACGCCTTTTTCAGATGTCTTCGACTTCCATAGTTCAGACTATGATATAGGTAAGAGTATTATTCGCCAATCTTACCAGCGAATCGCAACGCCAGATGGATATTTCTACCTTATGTCCGAGCACGACCGAACATCTTTCGAATCCCTTTTGATGTCAAGAAAGCAAACGTCCTATCTCATTCTTTCAGTAATATTTTCTTTTCTTATTGCTTTGGCATACTGGCTTAATAAGCAAGTTGATTGGAAAAAGAATCATAGTGAATTAGAGGAGCAGCTAAATGAACGGGATCTTTTTTCAAATATGATTGCCCATGAATTTCGTTCCCCATTAACTGCCATTAAAGGTTATTCTAGTTTTTTGCAAGAATCTAATAGTTTAAGTAAAGACGAATTACGTTTTGCAGCCAATATCTACAATTCGGCTGAAAGGTTAGTGGTATTGGTAAACGATTTTCTTGAAGTCTCACGCTTACATTCTGGAAAAATAAAAGTTGAAATCAGTGAGGTAGATTTACGTGACATCCTTACTTCGGTTAGCGAAGACCTTAAAGGGTTAGCTGAAGGAAAGAACCTAAGACTTGTTTATCAAAAAAGTGCAAACCAAATTTTGTTTAAAACTGACCCTGCAAGAATGACCCAAGTTTTAATTAATATAGTTAGCAATGCCGTTAAGTATACTGATAGTGGAACGGTAGAGCTTGAGTGTTCACAGATGCCAGGTGAGGTAACGATTACCGTCAAGGACACTGGTACGGGTATTAGTGCTGAAGATCAACAGAAACTGTTTGCCCCATTTACTAGAGTTGGGGATGTAGATGAAGGTTCTACTACTGGAACTGGTTTAGGTATGTGGATTACTAAACAGCTAGTCGCATTATTGAATGGGACTATCGGCGTCGAATCTATTAAAGGTGTTGGCACACACATTGTTATAAGGTTTAAACAATGAGATTCCATCAATACTAAGACCGCGTACTACTATAAATTGAATTCTACCTTTGTACACCGTAATTTATTCGGGTAGCTTCTATAATTGCGAATAAGCAGTTTATCAGTATAATGACCACTAAATCTTCATCACCATGTGGAGAGGCAAAGTAGTGTGAAATCGCTACTAATTCAAACGAAAGAACTTATGTCAACATCAAAAAAGAAACCAATAACTGCATGGGAAGAGCCGTCAGGTGCTGAGGCACCCAAGATTATTGTTCGTGGTGCCAGGACTCATAATCTCAAAAATATTGATGTTGAGATGCCTCGCGGAAAAATGATAGCTATTACCGGCCCGTCAGGCTCTGGAAAGTCATCACTTGCCTTCGATACTATTTTCGCTGAGGGTCAACGTCGATATGTTGAGTCTCTCTCACCCTATGCCAGACAATTTTTGAATAAAATGCAAAAACCTGATGTTGATGAAATTTCAGGTCTTTCGCCAGCAATATCAATTGATCAAAAGTCTGCTTCTCGAAACCCTCGTTCTACAGTCGCTACAATTACAGAAATTTACGACTACCTACGTATTGTTTATGCCAGGATCGGACAACCGTACTGTTTAGATGTTGATGTACCAATCCAAAAGCTATCCCAAGATGAAATCCTAGGTATAATTTTAAAATCAATTGAGGACAAAGAAGTAAAAAAGGCAAAAAAACAGCAGTCAGAAAGTGTGTTAGGAATAGAACTATCAAAGGGTAGGGTTTCAATATTTTCACCTGTCGTAGTTGGCCGGAAGGGTGAGTATTATCAGATGCTCTATGATTTGCTAAACAAGGGCTACGAGGCAGTAAAAATTGACGGTAATATAAAGCAATTAAGAGAGAAAATTGTTTTAACAAAGACTAAACGGCATGATATAGATGTACTGGTTGATGAAATATACGTAAGTGAGTTTATTAACGACCCAAAAGGTTCACGTGAACGATTGTCGGAAGCTGTTGAATTGGCTTTGGCTGAATCAAAAGGCCTTGTAAAAATTGAAAGTCCTGATGGCGCAGAGAGAACTCTTTCCGCAAAATTTATTTGCCCAATTGACGGTTCATCTTTTCCTGAAGTTGAACCTAGATTGTTTTCCTTCAATTCACCGTACGGAGCCTGTCCTGAGTGTAACGGACTTGGAGTTATAGGTATTTTTCAAAGCGATGAATGTCCAAAATGTGAAGGAGCCAGACTACGTTCTGAGGCCCTTAGGGTATATCTAGGTGGAGATGATGAACATCTTGGCACGAACATTGTTGATTTTACTCGAATGACGGTTGGCCAAGCCGCTGATTTTGTTTCTGGACTAAAGCTTTCAAAAAAAGATCATGACATAGCTTGGCCAGCTTTGCGGGAAGTTATTGAGCGTCTTGATTTTATGAAAGATGTTGGAATTGAATACCTAACTCTTGATCGTCGAGCAAATACTTTATCTGGCGGGGAAGCGCAGCGAATTAGACTAGCTTCACAGCTGGGTTCTGGTTTAGTGGGTGCGCTGTATGTTCTTGACGAACCAACCATTGGTCTTCATCAGCGAGACAATGACAAGTTAGTTAAAACTCTATTAGAACTGCGAGATCTAGGAAATACTATCATCGTTGTAGAACACGATGAGGACACTATTCATGCTGCTGATTATCTAATTGATATCGGACCAGGAGCTGGTGTACGCGGAGGCGAGGTTATAGTGGCTGACTACATGCAAAAACTTTTGTCTGAGAAAACGAATACTTCTGGTTCTGTCACTCTTGATTATCTTCGTGGTGACAAAAAAATTGCAGTGCCTGAGCGTCGCACTAGTGAAAAAGGGAAGATTAAAATAACTGGAGGAAAGGCTTTTAACATTAAAAATCTTAACGTTGATATTCCACTTGGTCGGCTGATTTGTGTGACGGGCGTGTCAGGCTCTGGCAAGTCTACCTTTATGTACGAAATCCTAGACAGAAACTTGAAAGCTAGATTGGAAAAACGTCATCGTACAGCTAAGACATATAATTGTAAATCTATTACGGGCACGGAGTATCTAGGTCGGTCGGTGCTGATTAATCAGTCACCGATTGGTCGCACTCCACGAAGTAATCCAGCTACGTACACCGGTGCCTTTACACATATTCGTGATTTATTTGCGGCCACAAGTGAAGCTAAAGCGCGGGGTTGGAAGCCGGGAAGATTTAGTTTCAATGTTAAAGGTGGACGCTGTGAAGCCTGTCAAGGAAATGGAGTCATTGCGGTGGAGATGCATTTTTTACCAACCGTCTATGTTACATGTGATATTTGTGACGGCAGTCGTTTTACAAATGAAACACTAGAGGTGACTTTTAGAAAAAAGAATATTTATGAAGTTCTTCATTTAACTATAGAAGATGCTCACAAATTTTTTGTTGATATACCAGCTATTCAAGAAAGATTAAAAGCAATGCTTGATGTTGGTTTAGGTTATCTAGAGCTAGGTCAAAGCGCCACCACTCTATCGGGAGGTGAAGCGCAGCGTGTAAAAATTGCTTCTGAACTGTATCGACCGCACACCCAAAAAACAATTTACCTTCTTGATGAGCCAACTATTGGCTTACACTATGAAGACGTAAAAAAGCTTATTGAAATTTTACAGAAACTTGTGAATGCGGGGAATACTGTCATGGTTATTGAACACAATCTGGATTTAGTCAAAAGCGCAGATTATATTATTGATATTGGTCCCGAAGGAGGACAAAAGGGCGGTCAAGTTGTAGCAAAAGGTACTCCTGAAGAAGTTGCTGATAATCCTAAGTCATATACTGGAGCTTACCTTAAAAAAGTTCTCTGATTGACCAGCTTTCTATAAAAAGAAGTTTAAAATACTTAAATGAATAAGTCTGATCTAGCAAGAAAAAAATTGCCTGACAAACCAGGTGTCTACTTCTTTCTTGGTACAAGAAAGAAAATTCTTTACATCGGAAAAGCAACTTCACTTATGAATCGTGTGCGTAGCTATTTTACGAGTGATATTAAAGAGAAACGATCCTCCTTGATTGAAAAAATGGTGCTAGAGGCAAAGACCATTGAGTACACAAAAACTGACAGTGTTTTGGAAGCCTTAATTCTTGAGACTAATCTCATACGTACACATAAGCCCTTTTATAATACGCGAAGTAAAGATGATAAAAGTTACAATCATTTAATTATTACAAATGAGGGATTTCCTAGAGTATTAGTGGTGAGGGGTAAGGATTTGACTGAGCAGTTTGTGGAGTCAGCTATTAAATATCACTTTGGGCCGTTTCCAAGCGGTCAATTATTTCGTGAAGCTTTAAAAATAGTTCGTAAATTATTTCAATTTTATGACACTAAAGCCCCAATTGGTGAAGAGAAAAATAAGATGGCCAAAGGAAAGATTGATTTTAATCGGCAGATCGGCCTTTATCCAGAAAAACAATCAAAGCGTGAATACAACAAGACAATTCGACACTTGCGACTATTTTTTGAAGGGAAGAAGCACCAGCTTATTAAAGAGCTAGAAATGGAGATGGTCACTTTGGCCAACGTCGAAAAATTTGAAGCTGCTAATGTGATAAAGCAACGTATATTTGCTCTTAATCATATACAAGATATTGCCCTTATAAAAGATGAATCTCGAGTCTACCGTGATGAGAAACGTGTGCGGATTGAAGCCTATGATATTGCCCACCTTCAAGGTGAAGACATGGTTGGAGTAATGACTGTTCTTGAAAGTGGGGAACCTGTCAAAAGTGAGTATCGTAAATTTAAAATTGGAAACTTCACTAAAGCCAATGATACAGGCGCTCTAAAGGAAGTTCTCAGTCGAAGACTGAAGCACGAAGAATGGCCAATGCCACAAATTATAGTTGTGGATGGTGGTGCGGCCCAAAAGAATGCAGCTCAGCTTATTTTGAGCCAAAAAAATATGGTGATTCCGGTTGTGGCTGTCGTCAAAGACGATCGTCATAAACCAGTCCGCCTAATCGGTCAAAAAATAATTCTCGAATTGCATAAACATTCCATTTTGTTAGCTAACGCTGAGTCACACCGTTTTGCTGTTAACTATCATCGAACTAAGAGAAGTAAGCATTTACGTGCATAACCTTTTAATTCTAAACAACTGACACACTATTATTCAAACAATAATCATCTCTTGAGAAGTTCAAGCAAAATCTTGATTTGCTTAAGTGGTCTATTCGGCAAATAATAAGTCCGGGATTACATTAGTGGAATATGCACACCATACCCCAAACCTTACTTAATGAACGTGGTATCATTATTAATGATAGTTTGCTTATTAACAGTAGTTATTTACTATCTTATAGATCCTACCGATATAATTCTGCTCTATATATTCTCGCCGTATTAAACTTTTATTAAATCAGCTCCAGTCATGTTCTTCATTGCCGTATTAAACAAATCTAAAATGCTTAAAATTCACACAAAATTTTGTTACCTAGCAATCATTTCAATACTAACGGTTTTATTCTTTGCAGCTAGTCTTTCATTCATCAACACAGCTAATGCTGGTTCTGCAGACAGTCTGACTGGCTACGCCTGGAGTGATAATATTGGCTGGATAAGCTTCAATGATACAAATAATTCTGGAACGGTCAATTACGGTGTTGATGTTGCTACCGGGTCGGGTTTATTCTCTGGCTACGCCTGGAGTGATAATATTGGCTGGATATCCTTTTGGCCTGGTGACGTAATTGGTTGCCCCTCTGGTCCCGGTACTTGTAACCCTACTCTTGACTGGAACACTGGTGTAATTACCGGCTGGGCTCGTGCTTGTGCTGGAACTGCAGACGCGGCCTGTGCACTTACCTCTTCCCGAACAGACGGCTGGGACGGCTGGATTAGTCTTTCTGGAGTAGCTACCGATTCTTCAGCTTCAACGTATGGAGTTCTTGTTAATGTTACCACTGGTGCTTTTTCTGGACAAGCTTGGGGTAGCACCAATGTTGGTTGGATTTCGTTTTCAGGTACAGAAGGTACAGGATGGGGTGTTGATGGTATTCTCCCCCCTGCATCTGCAACCCTTAGTTCAGATCCAGTACCCGGCTGCATCATTCCGAATGGTGATAGTACTTGCCCTGTAGATTTAACCTGGAGTATACTATTCTCAAGTGACACAAGTGTATACAATTTCTCGCTTGGTACCACAATCTCAACCGTTGCTGCTGGTACAGAACCTTCTTACCCACTAAACCCTGGAGTAAACGTTATTGAAGCTCGAGACGGTAGTAATATCCTCAGGACTATTACTCCTACTGCTGGCTGTTCCACACCACTCGATTTCTGGGACAGTGCTGAGTGTGGTACTATACCTACTCTAGATATTACTCCCAGTCTGTCTGCTGGCTCTCAGATAATTAGATCTGGTGAATCAGCTGATGTAGAAATTGTCATTATTTCAGATTACAATTTAACTTGTCAACTGAATGGAGCAGAAATAACTCCTGTCGATCTTACTTACGATTCTGCAACTAGTGAAATCAGAAATAGTTCAAATAGCGCCATACCTGCTACTGGTTACCCTACAAGACAACTTTATTCTAAGCAAGCTATTTCCATTGTTTGTACAGTCGACGCAGACCCAACTATCTCACTTTCAGGTGAATACATTATTGAGGTGATTGGTACCGTACAGGAGATTTAGAGAAGAGTGATGCACATCATGTTAAAATTCTCAGTATGAACAATAAAAGGGTAGCGGTTCTACGTGGTGGTCCAAGTGAAGAGTATTCCGTATCTCTCAAGTCAGGAACAGCTGTTTTGAATGCTCTGAAAGAACTTGATTATCCACACAAAGATATAGTTATAACCAAAAAAGGAGAGTGGTTAGAAAATGGTGTGGTGCGAAAACCAGAAATAGCACTAGAGGCTGTCGACGTAGTTTTTGTTGCTCTACATGGACATTATGGAGAAGACGGGCAGGTTCAACGAATTTTAGAGCGTAAAAATATTCCTTTTACTGGTAGCCGATCTCTTTCTTCTGCTATCGCCTTTAACAAAGAGCTAACCAAACGTACTCTTATGTCTCATAACATAAGTATGCCACGCCATCGTCGTATGGACCGTGTGGAACTGGATAGATTAGATGAAGAAATTCCTAACATTTTCTCTGAGTTGGGAAGTGAGTTATTTGTAAAGCCGTTAGATAGCGGTTCGTCTGTAGGAGCAAGATATGCCCCTAACGAGGAGACTCTGCGAATGGTTCTTGCTGAATTGCTCGAAAACTATGACCAGGTTTTAATAGAGCAATTTATTCGAGGCCGCGAAGCAACAGTTGGAGTTTTGGATAACTTTAGAAACGAACCAACTTATATATTACCCGTTATAGAAATTATTCCACCTGGTGGAGAACCTTTATTTTCGTTTGAAAATAAATACAACGGAAAAACTGAAGAGATTGTACCAGGTCGGTTTTCTTATAGAGAAAAGGCTATGTTGTCAGAAGCGGCGGCCACAATTCATAAAGTCATTGATTGTAAAAGTTATTCACGTAGTGATTTTATTGTTCGTGATGGCGAGATTTACTTCCTTGAAGTGAACACTTTGCCTGGTCTGACTCCGGAATCACTTTTTCCGAAAGCGGCTGCAGCGATAGGTCTACAGTTTCCACATCTGATTCAACACTTAGTAGAAAACGCGTAGTTAAAAAACCTTGACTTCAAGACCTGTTCACCTTATTATAGTGCGCACTAAGGTACTTGCCTTAATAAATTCTGGCTTAGAATAACGTTTCTAACCAAACATACTTAAAGAATAAAAGTAAACTTTTATTTCCGTCATTCGGGCTCGTAGCTCATCTGGTAGAGCGCCTCATTTGCACTGAGGAGGTAGCGGGTTCAAGTCCTGTCGAGTCCACAATAAAACAGCCCTCAGGGGCTGTTTTTGTGTGTGGACTCGAAGAAGAGTGCCTGCGCACTCTTCGGCAGGACTTGAACGCCGGAGTGCTGTGAGTCTGCGAACAAGTGAGGTGTGTCCCGCGGCAACTGCTAGTTTGTGACTGTAGGGAAACGAAATAGCTTGGTGACCGTCAGGACAAGTCCTGTCGAGTCTCAAATTGACAATAATATTTAGAGGTGGTATTTTCTGTTTAGTTATAGCAATCACTGAGGAGGTGTAGAAATGAAAGATATTAAAATTGTATGGGTGTTACAGGGGATACTTATAGGTTTTATGATAGGTATTATCTTAATTACTATCAAATCTTACGTGTTCCATTCTGGAATAAGCTCAATATTAACACCTCCATATGGAGAAAATGTGCTTTTACTTATATCTCAAATACTGATGGCGGCATATTATTATCCACGTGTGTGTCGATTTAAGAGTCGTATAGCAATGTATTAGCTGTAACAGAGTACGCAGAAAAGCTCCCAAGGGAGCTTTTTTTATAAGTATCCTAACATCACTGAATAATACTTGCGATCAAGAATATAAAAATTAGTCAGATTAATGCACGTCTGGAAAGGTCGGTAACAAAAACAAAGACCCAGAAGAGAATCTCCTGGGTCAGTCAATTAAAATCTTGTCTCGCTTTTTTTGCAATAGTCACACAAGTAGTTATATTAAAGTTTTTTCTTAACTTTTTTTGAAAATCATCATAGCTTGGCTCTTTGTAGGTTGCGACAACTTCACCCAAGAGTTTAGTACTTCTGCTTTCTTTCCAGTGCTTCCACCACGACGTTCACCATGACTTCTCTTTGAAGCAGTTTTTCTATTATTGATCTTTCGGTAAGTCTTAATTATCTCTCCAAGTTCTTGCAACTTAGGAACTTTTTTGTACACGCACCTCTCCTTTGAGATATGGTTCAAATACTCCATTAGTGGCCGTCAAAACAATCCTGTCGAGATGATTTGTAGTAACTCATTAATGTTTGATTTAGCTTTGTTTCTACAATTGGGCACAATTCGCAAATACGGACTAGTCAACTGATATAATAAAGTTATATTATTAAACGTGTAGGTTTATATGAAAGATATTAAATTAGAAGAAGTATCATCTCCTGGCTGTTCTCACTGTGCAGCTTTCAAGGAGTATTGGGAAGGTGAAGCTATAAACTGGCCCAACGTTACCTTTAGAGAGTTGAGTCTCGTGGATCCTGAGGGGCAAGAAATGGTCCAGAAACACCAGATATTTGCTTCTCCAGGCATTATTATTAATGGGGAATTGTTTGCTACCGGAGGTGTAGACAAGATCGCCTTCAAGAAGAAACTTCAAGAACTTTCAGAAGAATAAAATATGATTGATACAAAGTCCCCAGCTCCTTCTACAACTCCAACATCAAAGTCAGCTCGATCTTGGCTTATTATGGCAGCGGTGGGTGTTTTTGCAGCTATTGCTTTCGGTGTTTTATACCTATTCGTTCTAGCCCCATCCATTCCCGACGGAAATATTGGATGGTTTTTGTTTTCATTTGCGACAGGTCTTACGATGATCGTTATGCCGTGCACACTTCCACTGGCATTTGTAATCGTTCCTCTGTCTATGGGAAAGGGTCTTATTCGCGGTATCGGAATGTCTCTTGCATTCGGTCTTGGTATAGCTGTCACTCTTTCTCTTTATGGAGTAGCGGCAGCTCTTCTTGGAGGTGTAGCTATCGACGCTCTTGGTGCTGATCTTGATTCAATTAAAAACTGGGTCTATACAGTCGCTGGTGTCTTTGCTCTCGTTTTTGCATTGAGTGAAATTGGTTTGATGAATTTTCATATGCCCACATACAAGGGTGCAGCTCCGGCTTCGATACAGAAGCATGGAGAGTTGATAAAAGCTTTTATGTTGGGGCTTTTCCTTGGAAATGTTGGAGTAGGATGTCCTCATCCAGCTACTCCACTTATTTTGATAGAAATCGCTTCAAGTGGTGACGTGTTATACGGATGGCTTCTATTCCTGACTCATGCAATCGGCCGAATACTACCGTTGCTTCTATTAGCATTTATGGCAATCATTGGTGTAAATGGACTCAACTGGCTAATGTCCCGAAAGGATGCTGTTGAACGAACAACCGGCTGGGCAATGGTTTTCGTAGCAGGCTTTATTCTTACTCTAGGATTGTTCTCTCACGATTGGTGGGTCAATTCTGGAATTCACAGCGGACTTGAGACACTTACGCAAGAAGCTAGGTTCAACGCGCTTATAAACGAAACGCTTGATACCAATGTAGCTCACGCGCACGGATTAGAAGAAGGGGCTGGTCTATTTGGGTTACCTCTGGAGTGGGGTAATTGGTTCTTAGTGACGGTTTGGCTATTGCCAATGTGGTTATGGTATAGAAAAAAGAAGAAGGACATTGAAGAAGGAGCTGACTTGTGTCAGGAAAAAGTCTTAAAGATAAAGAGAAATTTCCTTATTGTGATTGCTATATTTATCATAATGATATTCACGCACTTTTTACCACAGAATTTTTACCTGAATTCTATTAGTGGTGGTGGTCACGGTGAAACGACTAGCCACGATGGTGCTGACGGCCATCATGATGAAGGTGCATCAGCTAACCCTGACGGTATCCATGCAATGCCAGACGGCACAATCATGAATGCTAATGGAGACGTGCTAAAAGGTGGACATCTAATGCCGGACGGCACAATCATGCTTGCAGACGGAACGACGATAGGAGGTACTCCTTCGAACATACCTGCAGAAGCAACGCTGTATGGAGTTGATGTAGAAGATCTTCCGTTTGCTAACGTCCCTGAGACAGTAGAATTGGTAGATGGTGATAGTTATGATATCACTGCATTCTATGTACAGAAAGAGATAGGGAACAGAACACTTCGTATGCTCGCATACAACGGCTCGGTTCCTGGACCCTTTATTAAGGCTCCGCAAGGAGCTGAGGTGACAATCAACTTTACGAACAACACAGACTTGGACCAAACCATCCACTCACACGGTCTACGATTAGACAACAACTTTGATGGAGTACCTGGTGTAACCCAGAATGTTGTTAAGCCTGGAAATTCACACTCTTATACTATTAAGTTTGAAGATGCCGGGGTTTATTGGTATCACCCACACACTCGTGATGATTACGGACAGGAAATGGGTCTGTACGGTAACTATATTGTAGAACCAATTGATGGTTACACATCACCAGTTAATCGACAAATTCCACTGGTTATTGATGACATTCTCATTGAGAACGACAAGATCTTTGACTTCTATAAAGAAATTACAAATTTTGCTTTACTTGGTCGATTCGGAAACGAATATTTGGTAAACGGTGAACAGGATTACTCACTCGAACTAGAGAAAGGTGAAGTTGTAAGGTTCTTGGTTACAAATGTTTCAAATGCAAGATCGTACAGTCTGTCGCTGCCAGGCGCGGAAATGAAAATGGTCGGTGCTGACATTGGACACTACGAGCGAGAGGAATTTGCAGAAGATTTCTTGATTTCGCCTTCTGAGAGAATGATTGTAGAAGCTTACTTCAAAGAATCGGGTACTTATTCTTTGACTCACACCACTCCGGACGGTGAGGTCGTACTTACTGAGTTTGTGGTTGGAGAAGAGTCAGTAGATGAATCATATGCTGAAGAATTCGACATTCTAAACGAAAACCAAGACGTAATAGAAGAGTTCAGCACTTTCCGATCATATATTAGTAAAGACGCAGATAAGAAGCTATTACTTACTGTTGACCTAGAAGGACAGGTAGATCATAGTGCCCACGGACATGCTACTGATGATGCTGCAGTGGATCCATATGCTGGTATTCATGCAATGCCTAACGGTGACGTTATGCTCGGATCTGGAGAAGTTATAACAGGTGCTACCGTAATGGATGACGGTACGATTGTCCTTGCTGACGGTACTGTTCCTGGCGCTCCACCTGTTCCAAAGACAAGACTTGAATCACTACAATGGAATGACGAAACAATGTCCGACAAGGTAAACACTTCAGAGAATGTTACTTGGAAGATGATCGATGAAGAGACAGGAGCAAGCAGTATGATGATTCCAATAGCTGACTGGACTTTCGTAGAGGGAGACATTGTCAAGATCCGATTAACTAATGATTCAACAGCCGATCATGTAATGCAACATCCAATCCACCTACACGGACAACAATTTGTTGTTCTGACTGAAAATGGAGAGATTAATGACAATATGGCATGGAAGGACACTGTATTAGTATTCCCTGGTGAAGTCGTTGAAATATTAGTAGACATGAGCAACTTAGGGGAGTGGATGAGCCACTGTCATATTTCTGAGCACTTGCATGCCGGGATGATGATGCAATTTAGGGTAGAAGATGAATCTGGTTATGCAACAGGAGATGAATTCAGGTCTACTGTAACGGCTGGAATGGTTCACAAATCAAACGCTCCTACTATAAAGAAAAGCTCACGAGAATTTACCTTTGAGTCGGAAACTTCATCATTTGGCTACACAGTTTATGCTGAAAAAACCAGGTTCAAAGTAGGTGAAAAACAAGAGATCACACTGACTTTGTTTGATCCTGAGTTAAATGGTGTTGTGTTGTCTGAGAAGTATCCCGACCCACTTGGAATAACATTTGTGAAGAGTAATAATACTCAGAACTTTTACACTTACCCTGGGAACACAACCTTCGATGCCGTCGATCATGGAGGATCAGCTCACGACAATAGTGATGGGCATCACAACGACACGATAGCTCCCTCATCAGAGCCGGTACATGACAACAGTGACGGGCATCATGGGTTTAATCTAATACCTACAGCTCACGCGCACGGCGGCACAGATGATGGTCACGCAGATGCTACTGGTCAAGTTTACACTTATACTGTGCCTGTAGCCTTCCCGGAAATTGGTGCGTACAAAGCCTTTGTTGAATTCGTGCCAGAAGGTGTAGATAAGCCGATTATTTTGAGTATGGATATAGAAGTGATCTCCTCGAACTTCTCAGTAGACAACTATGGTTGGAGCGTAAGTATGAAGTGGTGGATATTACTCATAGCCTCCCTGATCCTGACTGTACCTTTGGTGATCGGAGTTCGTAAGTACATTAACGTTAAATAATATGAATAAGTTTGCAGTTCTTGGGATCGTACTAGTACTCATCTTAGTTGGTGGGGTAGCTTACAAGCAGCTTGTCGGTAGTGCTGACGCGCCAGTTGAGACAGGGATAGTGAAAGAATACACAATTATTTCTAAGAAACTTGAGTGGAGATTTGAACCGGAATCTATCGAGGTCGAGCAAGGAGACAGAATTATCGCAACAGTTATCAACGAAGATAATTTTGATCACGGTTTTGCTATTGACGCCTTCGGTATTAGTCAAAGACTTCCGGCTAACGGGACGATTGTAGTGGAGTTCGTAGCGACTAAGTCTGGAGAGTTTCCTTTCTACTGTTCTGTTTCCTGTAGTAGTAGTGATAACCCCACTTTTGATTTACTAAATGGCGAAGTGCAGACTGGTCCATACGCAGGCACATTTCAGGGTCACTTCGAACACGTAGGTAGGTTTGTTGTTAAAATGTTGCTAACGGCAGGGATTCTGAACGAAGAAGAAAATTAGAACAAAGAAGCACATTAAAAATTTATCTATAAAATATGACAAAACTCGTACTTAAAGTAAAAGGGATGCATTGCGCTTCTTGTTCGATACTTATAGACAAATTGCTTAAGAAACAAGAGGGTGTAATTAATTCTGCAACAAGTTACGGAGCTCAGAAAGTAGCTTTAGAATTTGATGAATCAATAATTACACTTGAAAAAATTGATGAGTTTGTAAACAAGCTTGGTTATGACGTCATCCGACCTGACGAGGACACTGGTTCATTAGAAGAAGCAGAAGCTGCTGAAGAAAAGGAACGTTTGGTTGCAAAGAAGAGAGTTATTGCTTCGTTTGCAATAGCGTCACCAATCATTGCCTACTACATGGGTGTTCACATGTTCAACTTACCTCACATTCACCAACTGTGGGGGATTGATCTTAACTACTTCTATTGGGCTCTTTCGACTCCTATTCAATTTGTAATAGGGTGGACATTCTACAGAAATGCTTGGGCGGCTGTGCGTATTGGCTCTGCTAATATGGACGTACTCGTAGTATTAGGAACTAGTGCTGCTTACTTCTACAGTATGATCGGTTTCTTGTGGTTCAACATCGATCATCCTTTCTGGGAGAGTTCCGCCGCACTTATTTCATTTATTCTTCTTGGACGCTACGTGGAAGTAGTGGCTAAAGGCAAGGCTAGTAGTGCCATCAAGGAACTACTTAAACTTGAAGCAAAGGAAGCTAATGTCATTCGAGATGGCACTGAAGTCACTATCCCACTAAGCGACCTTGTCGAAGGTGATGTTATTGTAGTGAAGCCGGGAGGTAAGATTCCAGTTGATGGAATTATCGTTGATGGGGAAACTCATATTGATGAAAAGGTTGTTACAGGTGAATCGTTTCCAGTTAAAAGAGTTAAAGGAGATGAGGTTATTGGAGCAACCGTAAACTTAGAAGGAAGATTTAAATTTAGAGCAACAAAAGTTGGTAAAGACACACTGCTCAATCAGATCATAACCATGGTTGAGGAAGCTCAAGCTTCACGTGCTCCGGTTCAAGACTTGGTAGATAAGGTAAGTGAGTACTTTGTACCCGCTGTAATTGTTATTTCTGTAATTACTTTTGTCGGCTGGGTATTCATTGCAGAACTACCAGTTAGAGCCGGAGTTCTAAGAATGATTGCCGTATTGGTTATCTCATGCCCGTGCGCCATGGGACTTGCTACACCAACCGCTTTAGTTGTAGGTATTGGACAAGCTGCAAAATATGGAATTATCCTCAAAGGAGGAGAGGCTTTGGAGAAAGCTTACAAGATTACAGCCATCTGCTTAGATAAAACAGGGACACTAACAATCGGAAAGCCAATCGTTACAGACTTCGTTCTTGTATCTAAAATGACAGAGTCTGATGCCTCCATTCTCGCAGCGTCAGCTGAAATGGGGTCTGAACACCCACTAGCTCGAGCCGTGATAGAGCATGCAAAGGACTTTGGAAAGACTACGGAACCTAAAAACTTCGAAGCTGTTCAAGGTATGGGTCTAAAAGCAACGATAAAACTTAAAGGTAAGGATCATCAGGTTGCAATTGGAAATCCTAAGTTTATGGAGAAACTTAAAAAAGACATAACTTCATATAAATCAGAATTAGATAGACTACAATCAGAGGCAAAAACAACTGTATTCCTAGTTGTAGATGGCAAGATAGTTGCTTTGATAGCAATGGCTGATGCATTAAAGCCTTTTGCAAAAGAAGCAATCACAGCTATGCGTAACATGAACAAGGAGGTTATCATGATTACTGGTGACAACCAAAAAACGGCTGACGCTATAGCTAAAGAAGTTGGTATTGAGAGGGTGCTTGCAGAAGTATTACCACAAGACAAAGCAGCAATGGTGAAAAAGTTGCAAAGTGAGGGAATGAATGTTGCGATGGTAGGGGATGGTATAAATGACTCACCAGCGCTAGCTCAGTCGAATCTAGGTATAGCAATTGGTTCAGGTACAGACGTAGCGATAGAGACTGGAGATGTTGTTCTTGTTAAAGATGACTTAAGAGACGTAGTTACTGCAATACAGCTTTCTAGTAAGACAATCAAGAAAATTTGGCAGAACTTGTTTTGGGCATTCTTCTACAACGTTGCAGCAATCCCTATTGCAGCTGGTGGTCATTTATTGTTTACTCAAGAATCGTTTGGTATTGCAGCTGGGTGGGTGGTAGCTATACAAGATAAGTTTGGTTCAGCTGGACAGATTTTCTTCAACCTTTCACAAGCGACACTACGTCCAGAAATTGCCGGGTTTGCAATGGCGTTTAGCTCGGTATCAGTGGTTGTAAACTCGATGGTACTGCGGTTGTACACACCACCAATGGAAAAACTATCAAACGCTCAAGATAAAAAAAAGCAAGTCAAATAACCTAGCAGATAAGAAGAGTCGCGGACTTATTGTTCTCGGCTCTTTCTGTGTATTGCAATAAAAGACACGCAACCAGTGATATACTTACAGTATGCAAAAAATAGAATTAAATATAGAAGGGATGCACTGCGGTGGATGTTCCACAGGAATACAGATGGTTACAGAAATGCTAGACGGGGTAACTTCATCATTTGTTGATTTAGATGCCAAGAAGGGAACTTTCGAGCTTGATGGAACTGGTGCCAAAGTAGAAGATATTATTGGAGAAATCACTAAACTAGGTTACACAGCAACAGTCATTGAGTAATTATGGATATTTTCACCTTACTTATTATTGGTCACCTGGTTGGGACTGTTTTAGGAGTCGGTGGAGCAACGATGATTGAGTTTCATCTAAATAAAGCTTTGAGTGACGGAAATATGTCTTTGGACGAACGTAGTATGCTCGGTCTAAACTTTGTAGTTTTGAGGATAGGTTTAGTTTTAGCTTTAGTAACCGGCTTTGGTTTTCTTGTGTATTACGTCACACATGGTCAAGCGTTCCGTCTTCAAAACCCTGTGCTATGGGCAAAACTGTTTATGGTTGTGATTGTTGGTGTAAATGCTCTGTTACTTCAATCACATAAGATTGGGTTGTACTGGGGGAGCGCTCTATCATTTGTTACTTGGTGGGCGACCATGATTTTAGGAATATTCTTAACCAACAACGTCCGGTTTGATTTTATTACAATAATGATTGGTTACTTACTAGCAGTTGTGGCCGGAGCATTTATACTCCACAAGATACGCGATTACGTTAAATTAAGATATAAAGCGAAAAATGCCTGATATTACTTTCCCAATACAAATATTTTCCTCAGTAACAGCTCTTATTTCTTCTTATGCTTTCCTAATGGCTGTTCTCAACAGGGAACCAAAGACTGTATGGTTAAGAGGCGCGTCATCACTGATGCTCCTTTCTAGCGGTATCTCATTTGCTCTTTACTATAGTAATTTATTTAGTTCAGACGCATATCTAGCCTTTGGCTCGGCAGCCTTTCTTTTGCTGACAGTATTGATTAGCTTAGGCATTGCTGTAGTACACTGGTACGAAATGAGAAGCGATACCCTTAACTATCCACAAAACCTCTTGCTAACCACAAAAGTAGTTGCCGTTACTAGCTTTACAACTATTACAATTCACTTACTGCTACAAATCGCATCTCTTGGTTGGGGGTAGCGAAATTATTTTTTTCTCCTTACATTTTTCTAAACCATGAAGATCTTCACTCATTTGTTAGTCACGGTGCATTGTTCGTAACATGGTGTTAAATTTTTATTACTGTACTTTCTATATAAAAGTTCTAACGCAGTATTAACCCAAAAAGGGGATGCCTGGGAACGTATCAACAGGAATGTGTTTCTAACTGCACAACAGTCAAATAAAGTTAGCAACATGCTGAAATATATTTACTGCGTCGCAGCTGGACAAAATCAGATATTTTACATGTTGGAAAACTAGGAGAGGCTACAGAACTAATTCTTGTTGAGCTGTACAAAATAATCCTAATTAAAAGTGTTTTTATTACTCAGGATTCCTCTCGATCTATAACTCATGCAGAGGTTAGTGTTAATCTTCCGTAAACAATATTGGAGTAAACTGCAATCATGTTGATTGGTCGACTTCTCGCCTTTTTGAAAACGTAGACAAAAACTTTAGTTGCCCGTATACACCTTTAAGTCCATATATGAAATTCGTAACAACGGCTCTATATTGTCACAGTCTTGTTGGGTAGCTGTTCAGCGAGCATGGTGTTAGTTAAGTTAGAAACTTGAAACCTGTATTAGAAAAGCAATTTTATAAGTTTTTTGTAGGTGTCGTTGTGGTCATCTACTGCTATCGTTTCGATTACACCAATTACCGCTTCGTCGTTGCCTCCAGGGTATAGAGCATCACCAAAGTAAACACATTCTTCTTTATTCCAACCTTTTAGGTCGATGAGTTTTTGTACGTTGGTCCCCTTATGTCTGTCTTTATGTATGTAATCAAGGCTGGTTGAACCACCTATTTTTACAACTAGTTCTTCAGAATTAAAGGGAACCTTTTCCATAAGGTACTCACGCTTCTTTCTGTTAGGATCGTATTTTTTTTTGGCTTCTACTGGGGCTGTGTTACCGATTGGGCTAAAGGTAATTTGTGAACCTCTGTCCTCTACTGGATTCCAGTCGGGATTCGGCTCGTGGTCAATTATTTCAACTATGGCTTTAATGTGTGACAAAATTTCTTGCCTATGATGATTGTCGAGAGGAATGTTCCATAGCTCCTCATTTTCAACATTTGTAGCATGATTACCGTTTTGTCCAAGTGTGTAGGCTGGCAAATTACTGATCTGCCACCCAATTTTTGAAACTTCCTGTCCAGACACGATTATAACGTCGTGGTCAAGGGAGTCTAGTAGGTCATACATTTCTCTCAAAATGGGCTGCCTAGAGGGAGCAACGGTCTGATCCATGTCAAAAAATAAGTGTTTGTATTCTTTCATGTTTAGTAGCATAAACCTATTCGCTCTTCCTGTAAATCCACAACTCTGTAATTTTTTTTTGTAAATAATACTGCTATCATATACCATATGACACTTTTTATTACTCTAGTTGCAATCTTGCAGCCATTTTCAATTTCACTTGGGGTTGGTTCCTCTACCTTAGCTATTGTAAATTTTTTCGTGACTATTGCAGATGGAGCTATAGATGAAACAGAACGAAGGATGATGGGAGTTGTTTACGTCGTACTGCGCGTAGCAACGTTGATGATCCTCCTTACTACTGGTGCACTAGTCTCAATTGAGTTTACAAACGGAGGCATCGTTGGATTCTCTACTATTATTTACGCACAACTACTAACTCTCATTATGCTGTTTGTAAATGCTTCACTTATGACTGCTCGAGTGATGCCCAGCACCTATGGTCCAGCATTGCAGGCAGGGAGCTGGTATACACTAGGCACACTTTCAGCATTACAGATTGTTGGGATTGTAAACTTTAGTTTCTTAAACTTCTTGTTTGGATATATTACTTGGCTGATATTAGCAGTTGCAATAGTAAATGGGATCATGTCAGTTCTAGCTGCTAGAAGAAAAGGAAAGTTACATTAAAAGTAGATTCTAAAAAACACCTCAATATGAGGTGTTTTTTCATTGCTTTTATTTTTCCACTTCTCCTGGTCGTCGACTGTATGTGATTGGGATAAGTACTAGGGTAATTATTACTGAGAATACTAATCCAAACATCACTGAATACGCAAGGGGAGCCCATAGATCTCCTGCATAGGTAAGAGGTACCATGCCGAACACTGTAGTGATGGTTGTCAGCAGAATCGGTCGTAGGCGGTTTGCTGCTGCATCTAATACAACTTCTCTCACTGGCTTACTCGGATTTGCTTTTCGCATTTTGTTCATCATGTCTATCAAGAGGATAGAGTTATTTACTACAATTCCAGACAGAGCTATGAATCCCATCATTGAAGGGAAAGAAAGTGTGCTTTGTGTAATCGCAAGACCTGACAAAATACCAATCAATGAGTACGGCAAAATAGAAAGCACGTACCGCATGTGCAAGTAGGAGTTAAATTGTAAAGTAAGAATACAGACCATCAATGCGATGCCGACAATTAACGCCAAGCCCATTTCGATGAACGCCCGGTTTGAATCTTCTGTTTCACCACCACCCGTACTGATTATTACATCAGCTGGTACATTAAGCTCTTCTTCAATTTGAACCAATGCTGCTGCTTGGATTTCTCGAGCATTTCCCTGCGCGGAAGCATCAGCTGATATTGTCACCACCCGCTTGCTGTCCTCGTGATTAATGACCGAACTAGACTCTCTTAAAGCAACTGTTGCTAATGTTGAAAGTGGTACCTGTCCAGACTGAGTAGGGATTATTATCGAACTCAACGCATTTATTGATGTAATTTTCGTACTTTCTGCTGTTGGATTATCTACGTTGTCTACGTTTAATTTAACAATCACATCAATGTCTTCATCGAGAGTAGTGAGTGAAGTCGCTTCTGTCCCAAAGAGGGCAGTACGGGCGATCTGTGAGACTACTAGAGGACTAACACCGAGTGCAGCTGCTTTATCTCTATTTAGTTCTAGTACGAACTCAGTACTGTTGTTATTAGTACTCGTTTCAACATTAACGGTGTTTGAGATATTTTTGAAGATTTTTGCTACACCATTTGCTAAGGTAGTAAGTTCTGTAAGATCATCACCCAAGAACTTTACTATGATCGCTGCTCCGGTCGGAGGACCATCACTTGGCTGATTGACAGTGACTTTGATGTCATTTAAGACTAAAAACTTTCGTCTCAAGTCGTCAACAATTACTGTACTAGTACGTTCACGCTCAAGATCAAGGTTTACAAAGATATTGGCAAACTTTTCACCGGTACCCCCAGATCCAAACTGACTACCACTTCCAACTGTGACAGTAAATGAGTCAATCTCTGATTCTGCATATAGAATTTCCTCTACACGCCTAACGGAAATATCGGTCACTTCTTTAGTCGTCCCCTCAGGCTCTTCAATTTCAATGATAACGAAATCGATATTGCTTTGTTCGAAAAAGATAACCTTTACTAGACTAGTAGAAGGGAGAAGTATTCCTGCTACAAACACAGACAACATGATAGTAATGATTGTGGTTGGAATCCAAGCAAGCTTTCTCTTAAAGTCTGACCACCCTCGTTTTTTCTTAATAGTATGTGATTTGAGTGATACAAAGTATACAAGTGGTGCTGCAATAAGACCTGCGAAGACATTGACTGGAAGGAAGATAGAGAACAGAAGTAGTGAAAAGATGGCGGAAAGGAATTTATTCTCCCTGTCTTGATTACCAACAATTAATTCCATTTTGCCTCGGTACCAATCGGCGAACTTGTTTGCAAACACTGCTTGTTTTTCTTCAAGTACTGATTCGTTTCTCCGCTTTAAGAACGTAGAGGCAATCAAAGGCAAAATAGCAAGTGCCACAAAGAGTGATGCAAAGAGTAGGAAGATAAGTGTAAATGGAATACTGGCAATAAATTGTCCTGTTACTCCTGACACAATAAAAAGACCAACGAACATCGATACGGTAGTGAGTGTACCGGCAATAAGTGGTGCTTTGAATTCTCGAATGGTGGTAATAGCCGCTTCTCGTTTGTCTATAGTTGGTTCGTCTTTCATTTTCTTGTTGATACCTTCAATCATCACAATTGCCGAGTCCACAAGAATTCCAATACCGAGAATAAGTGAAAACAGACTCAGGAAGTTAATTGTATTGCCTGAAAAGTACAAACCAATAAACCCAAACAAAAATGAAAGGGGAATAGCCGCTCCAGCCAGTAACCCCTCTCTCCAGCCGATCGCGAGCATTAGAAGCAACACCACTAGGATGACTGTCTGCAAACCAGATGTGGATAGCTGTACAAGATCATTTCTTATGTCCTTTCCCGCATCTAATACTGTTACTGCAGTGACTCCATCAAGTAGCTCATCTTGAACACTTAGTGCAGTTACGCGCTTATTTACTGCTGCTGCAATAGTTGTGATGTCTCCACCAGATTGCTTATATACGTTTATAGTTACTGAGTTTAGAGAGGGTTCTCCATCAACACTTAGTCTTGAAAGTAATGTGGATACAGCTAAGCCATCTTCTACTGTAGCTAAGTCTTTAATATAAATTGGTTGTCCTCCTCGATTTGTAATACCAATATTTTTGATTTGTGTTGAGTCCTCGATGTCTCCTTCAAAGGCGACGTTGTATGAAACTCCGTTGTTTACAATCTGTCCGATTGGAAAAGTAAGATTGGCACTTGAGATTGCATTAGTTATTTCAGATAGTGAAATGTTAAACCGTTGTAGTGACACCTGGTCTACGATCACTGTTACTTCTCGGTCACGAATACCACTAAGCTCAACACGTGATACTCCAGCAACAGATTCAAGCTCGCGCTGAACATCGTCGGACAACTGGGTGAACGCAAAGTCTGAGATGTCAGCTGAAAGCGCAATGGTAAGGATTGGTTGATTTACAAAATCAACTTCCAAGACAACAGGCTCTGTTGCATCGGTTGGTAAATCTGTCTTTATCTTATCAACCTGGTCTTTGAGGTCTGCGATTGATTTGTCTAGATCTGCACTGGCATCAAATTCAATCATTACACTTGACACACTCTCGCGCGAAGTTGAAGTAATCTTTTTTACGTTTTCTAGACTCGTTAATCCACGCTCTATCTCGTTAGTAATGAGAGATTCTATATCTGCAGCCGGCGCACCGGGCAAAGAAATTGAGACTACTCCAATCGGCACTACCACTTCTGGTGCTGATTCTTTTGGAATAGAGATGAGACTGTAGCTACCGATGCCAATCAAGGCTATGAGGAATAAGTAGGCGAACTTACTGTTTTTTATGAAGAATTCCCACATAAGATTATTCGCTAACTTCTACTTCGTCTCCTTCGACTAAGCCCCGTGCATCAATAACGAAAGCATCATCTTTTGCAATACCTTTCATTACTTCAACAGAGCCTCCAAGAATATTACCCAGAGAAACAGATTTACTTACTAATTTGCCATCTTCTACAATAAATACAGAGCCGTTACTTCGGTCAAACTTCACGGCAGTGAGTGGTACCTGGATGGTGTCAGTAGATGTTATCTCAGCATCAAACTGCTTTGTTATCCGGACGGTGTCACCGTTTGTCAGATTTGCATCTTCTGTTGCAATTCTAACTTCAGTCTTCCTGGTAACAGAATCCACCGCTGGTGCGATTTCTGTGACTGTTCCGACAATTGTTCCTTCCACTAATACTGAATCTCCTTTAGCTAAAAGATTTTTTTCCGAGTCACTAATATAGGTGATTACTTCCAACGCATTGTTGTTGGCTACTATAGCTACTTCTGCAAAAGAATTAATGAAGTCACCGGTTCGGATAGGCAGAGCATTTACTGTTCCACTGATTGGTGTTCGTAAAATAGTTTTTGCTAGGTTAGCTTGTGCTGCCCCAAGGGCTCCAAGTGCTTGTTTTACTTGAGCATCAGCAACAGATATGACTCCACCGACAGCCGCTAGTTCAGCACGACGTACTCCGTCAGCAGATGACGAAAGACCAGTTAATGAAGTATCAAGGCTAGATTGTGTTTCGATTAAAGTTGATCGTAAATTTGTAAAAGAATTACTAAAACCTTGCAATTCAGTATCAGTATATCGTTTTGAATTATCATGTTGATTAAAAATTTCCAGAAATGTATCTATGAAATTAATTGTGCGCTCAACATTTTGCTTTGCATAACCTAACTCTGTTTCTAAGTTAGAGTTGCTAGATATTACGTTGACTTGATTTTGCCATGTTGGTAAAAGTGTTTGATAAGCAACTCGTTCATCATTTAATTCACTCGTAAAACCTCTCCCACTTATTCGTAAGCCAGGAATTCTACTATTAGGATTTGCAAAAAAGGAATCAATTGAATTTACTACTACCCCGTTAGTTGTGTTGTAGGCAGACTTAAATGCTGAAACAGCCGTGTCTTGTGTTCGTTTTAGTGAATTTTTTGCTTCGTCTAAACCAACTCCACTTTGGGCTGCTGCAGCGACCGCAGCGTCATATATTCCTTCTGCTTGAAGTACAGAAGCACGTTCAGAGGCATTTTCAAGTGTTGCAAGAATTGTGCCGGCAGGTATTTGCTGACCTAGATTGACGTTCACAGCAGTCAAGCTCCCAGCTCGTTCAGAAGTAACTTCAGCTTCGGAGAATGCGCGTACATTTCCAATCAAAGAAATTGACTGACCCCCAGAATATTTTATGGGTGTAGTTAGGGTCACTATTGGCTTTTGTTGGACAACCAAGTCATTTTTTGCAATAGGGTCACCTTTTAAAATCACTATTAACACAACGATTCCCAAAAAAACCACAGCTCCGTGTATTGTTTTACGGTTAATAAATAATTTAAGTCGTTCTGTTATTTTCATAAGATTTTGTTTCAAGCGGGTTATTTTCGATGGAAATTACCATAAAAAATTCTTTTTGTATATAACCCTCAGGGGTTTTAACTCTAGTACGCACTGTATGGTACAATCTTGCACATGTTTGGAAAAATTAAAAACTTTGCGATGAAGAAGATTCTTCAGAAGCAAATGAAAAATGTACCAGAGGACCAGCAAAAGATGATAATGGAAATGTTGGAAAAAGATCCAGTTTTGTTCGAGAAGATTGCCAAAGAAATGCAAGTAGAACTCAAGGCTAATGGTAATAATCAAATGGCTGCTGCTACCAAAGTTTTGCCAAAGCACCAAAAAGAAATTATGGCCGTTATGAGTCCTGAAATGAAGGAAAAGTTGATGAAAATGCAAGGTGGCGGAGGAGCTGGACAATTTAATCCCAATGGAAGCATTCGTAGGTAAGGTCCAAAATAGACAACTAAACTCGTCTAGTAATCAACAGGGTGCGGGCTTTGCTCGCGCCTTTCTGAGTTATAATATTTAACATGCAACCAAAAAAGATTGTGATTATTTGCGGTCATCCAGACGCGGATACTTTTACTGGCGGATTATTAGACCACTACCAAGCTGCTGCTGAGGAGGCGGGTCACGAAGTAAAGCGTTTTAACTTAGGAGAACTACAATTCGACCCAATTCTTCATAAGGGTTATAAAGAAATTCAATACCTTGAACCGGACTTAATAACACTGCAAGATGCAATTCGTGAATGCGAACATCTAGTGATTGGTTACCCTAACTGGTGGTGCACAATGCCAGCTATTCTCAAAGGACTGTTTGACCGTTTCTGGTTACCAGGTTTTGCCTTCAACTGCAATAAGGAAACAAATAAAATTGATAAACATTTAAAAGACAAAACAGCACGTGTTTATAGTCTGTCTGGGTCTAACAGTCCCTTCTATACTTGGTGGCGTTTTGGTGATTATACTAACGAAATTCAGTACGGTATCCTTGAATTCGCAGGCATTAAAACTACCGTCACAACTTACGGCCCTACAGAAAAAGTCACTGATAAACAACGTACGACTTGGTTAAAGCAAGTTGACTGTCACGGGAAGCGGGGTATCTAGCTTGACATCAACTGTATTTAGTGTATATAAATCAAGGTAAAGTTCAGTATCTTGCTGAGCTTCTGTAATTTAACATACACAACCGTGGGAGGTTGCTATGGGTACTAAAAAAACTTTAGGTTTAATTCTTTTGCTCGGATTACTGTTACAAATCGGATGCGCTGTTCTTCCGCTACATAGCACAAACCAAACTGGTGTGCAGCAAAAACAACGTTCTAATGCTCACGCACAGGTCGCGGGTGAAGCGCATATCATAGCAGTCGGCGTTCTCGCACGAAAACTTCAGAGTGAGCAGCTCTGTATTGGTGGTCTTACTGAAAAGAGTAGTGATCCAAAAGTCAACATCAGTATGGGTATTACCGATGATGCTGGTAACGTTACCTGGCTTAGCAGCAGCAGTACTAGTCGTGAAACTACATGTTCATTTAAGTAATCGGGAGGATGCTATGAAGCTTGAAATGTTTCTGTTAGCAGTTCTACTCCTGACAGGCTGTGCCAGTCAGGGGGCGTATTTCGAAAGCGATATTCCTGGACTAGCGACAGTAATGATGAATGGCTACAATGTTCCTTTAGCCAAATGTGGACCTGGTGAAACCGCAACGTTATCTGGAGATGTTACTTCTAAAAAAACCCGGATTAATCTTAATAGAGAGAGATTGGAGTATCATATTATTTGCCGATCTACAAGCAAATGAGCGCTGTATACATAATATACAGCGTTCTTTTTTATATCCAACTTTTTCCCGTTTGGTCTAGCGTGTTATTATCTTTAAATTATGCAAAAATCTTTTTTACGAGAAACAGCAGGTGTGATTATGCGCGCTGCAGTAGTAGTTCTAACAATCGTAGTTGTACTTCTTTCAATTTCTGCCCTCTATGAAGTTGAGCTTGGCATTAGTGATGGTAGCTGTAACATTGCCGTTTTACCGATAGAGGGAGCAATTCTCCCGTACCACGGTTTAGCTGGTTACGATTTGGTAATATCACCAGAAGCGGTGGGATCATTCATGGCTACAGTAGAAGAAGACGGAAATATTCACGGAGTGATGATTGAAATTAATTCGCCCGGTGGTACCCCAGTTGCTTCAGAAAGGATTGCTGAACGTTTACGAAATAGTCCCCTCCCAGTTGTTGGACTTGTTGGAGACATTGCTGCTTCTGGTGGGTACATGGTGGCGGCCGCGAGCGACTATTTGATTGCATCACCAATGTCAGACATTGGAAGTATAGGTGTCACGATGTCATATATTGAAGAGTCTAAAAAGAATGAAGAGGAAGGACTTACGTACGTCCAGTTAACAACTGGGGAGTATAAAGACATTGGAAGCCCAAACCGTCCAATTACAGATAGTGAACGAGAACTTTTGCAGACTGACTTAGAAACCATACATGATGAATTTGTGAGTATAGTGGCTGAATATCGAGATATGGAAGTATCGGAGGTTGATGCACTTGCGGACGGATCTACTATGCTAGGGCAACGGGCGGTTGATGCAGGATTGATTGACTCACTTGGTAGTCGAGCAGAGGCGAAGTCTATTTTTGCTGAAATTCTGGAAACAGACATTGAGAATATTAGTTTCTGTGAGTATAAAAATTCATTTTTACCCTTTTAGTGAACATAGTGTACAAACTCAGAAAAAATGGTATATTCATTGGGTGAGGGGTGACCAACACATGTGCAGATTATCTTGTCTTAGCTCCCGCACCCACTAGGCTAATACATAACCTCTGGTAATATGCCCATACTGGCATCCCTCACACATGACCCGCTTTTTGTCGGGTCTTAATTTTAATAATTCATTATATGTCATTATCTGTCGGTATTGTAGGACTTCCTAATGTTGGTAAGTCAACGCTTTTTAATGCTCTTACCAAAAATTCAGTGCCGATGGAAAATTACCCGTTTTGTACAATTGACCCAACTGTTGGAGTAGTAGCGGTACCCGATGCCCGACTAGCCACTCTGTCAGCTATTTCTGCCTCAAAAGAAATTTTGCCAGCCATAGTAGAGTTTGTAGATATCGCAGGTCTTGTGAAAGGCGCGTCGACTGGAGAAGGTTTAGGTAATAAATTCCTCGCAAATATTCGTGAAACCAACATGATTGCCGAAGTGGTGCGTATTTTTGAAGACGGAGATATTCACCACGTATCTGGCGGAGTTGATCCGATGGGAGACATTGAAGTAATTAACTTGGAGTTAATAATGGCTGATGGTGAGACTGTGTCCAAGCGCCTTAACAGTGTCGAGAAAGAAGTTAAGCGTGGCGATAAGACTGCATTAGACGAAAAGGAGGCATTAGAAAAATTGCTAACACACTTAGAGGCGGGACAGCTTGCTAACAGTCTTGAGCTAACCGACGAAGAGAGTGTGTTGCTAAAAGGCCTTCATTTGCTTACGATAAAACCTTTTCTATATATCTGCAACAAAAAGCAAGACTCGTTTAATCTAGATGAACAGGACGATGAGCGTTGGCATAAACTGCTCGAATTCTTTGAAAAGAGCGGTTCCGAATATGTGATGGTTGATGCTGGCATGGAACACGAACTAAAAGATCTGCACGATGATGAGAAGAATGAATTTCGCCGCGAGTACGGAGCGCAAGGCAGTGGGGTAGAGTCGCTTATTCGAGCTTGTTATAACCGACTTGGTTTAATGAGTTATTTTACAACTGGAGAAGAAGAGACTCGTGCTTGGACCGTACCGATTGGTAGTACTGGCCCAGAAGCTGGTGCGGCAATTCATAGTGATTTCCAAACTAAATATATACGTGCCCAAGTTGTAACTTTTGAGGACCTAGTAGCAGCTGGCTCAAGGTCTGTTGCTCGAGACCAGGGAAAATTGCGCACTGAAGGGAAGGGGTATACCGTTCAAGACGGAGACGTAATTGAATTTATGCATTCGTAACACCGGAGGTCACAAGTGGCTGCAAGGTTATCGAAAGTTTTAAGTAAACGCTTTTTTGATTGGCGTGACGGAATACTCATCCCTAAAGGGTGACCAGGTTGCTTATATGGCATTGGGTGCCTTGGCAACGATGGAATACGTAAGGATCAAGAAATTACTTTCATTCCGAAAGTGAAAAAGTAATTAAACCCTGATTTGCGCAAGCAAGTAAGGGTTTTTAGCTAACTCAATTCTCCTGGAGGGTTGACTCTCTGTACTGGGCTGACAATATTAGGATCCCATTTAGCGTCAATTTCTCCGTGCTTAGTTTCAAATTCCTTAACTTGATGAGACAGGTACTGTTCCAAACGCTTTGCGTGTTGCGGAGTAAGGGTATAAATAGAGCCTTGGTTACCAGAAGTTAAACCAACAACAAAGTATTCAGGGGTAAAGGCAACGTTAATACTTTCACAGAACAGCTTTGGAGCTTTTTTCAAATCTTCTTGTTTCATTAATGTAGTATACAACAAATCTATTTTCAAACTAGATTACTGCACAGAAAGTTTACACATCCTGAAATCAATGGCAAAATAAGGTCTTATTCGTTGGTAAATTTAGATGTTTATGCATAAGCGTTTTAAGCACAATGAAATAGAGGAGAAGTGGCAGACTAAGTGGAAAACTGACAAACTTTACCGAACCACAAACAACTCTGCCAAGCCAAAAGCTTATGTGCTTGACATGTTCCCGTACCCATCTGGTGAAGGTCTACATGTAGGACACCCTAAGGGATATATCGCCACCGACATCTATTCCCGGTTCAAGCGCATGACTGGCCACGAAGTTCTTCACCCAATGGGTTTTGATGCTTTCGGCTTACCGGCTGAAAACTATGCGATTAAAAACAAAGTGCACCCACGAGAGGCAGTAGAAACAAATGTTGCTCGTTTTAAGGAACAGCTTGAGGTTCTAGGTTTTGATTATGATTGGGATAGAGAAGTAAACACCACTGACCCTGAATACTACAAGTGGACACAGTGGATTTTCATACAGCTTTTCAAAAAAGGATTGGCATACGAAAGTTATGAGCCAATCAACTGGTGCCCCGGCTGTCAGACTGGCTTGGCAAACGAAGACTTGGAAGCAGACGGCACTTGTGAGCGTTGTGACTCAGTTGTAGAAAAACGACCGATGAGACAATGGGTTTTAAAGATTCGCGAGTATGCTGACCGAATGCTTGAGGATTTAAACACGTTAGACTGGCCTGAACATATAAAAGAGGCCCAGCGCAACTGGATAGGGCGCTCTGAAGGCGCAGAAATCGACTTTGAGCTGTCTGTAGGTGAAAAGCTATCAGTATTCACAACCAGACCAGATACTCTCTACGGAGCGACTTACATGGTAATTGCTCCAGAGCATAAGCTTGTTCAAAAATACAAAGAACAAATCACTAACTGGACGGAAGTCGATACCTACATCACAGAGGTGAAAGACAAGAAAGAGATGGACAGACTGGATGACACTAAGGAAAAGACAGGGGTAAAACTAGAAGGAATCACAGCAACAAACCCAGCTAGCGGAGAAGAGATTCCTGTATACATCGCAGACTACGTACTAGCAAGCTACGGAACAGGAGCGATTATGGCTGTTCCTGCCCATGATGAGAGAGATAATGCTTTCGCTAAGAAGTTTGGGATTCATATCAAACAAGTCGTAACTACAATTTTTAACCATAATTCTGAACGTGATGAAAAGGTAAGACGTGGTGTATATGCACTACTTGAGAATGATGATGATGAGTATTTGATTCAACAAATTACCCTGCCTGCAAAGAATGGTGATGGTGCTTTCTATTGGCTACCTGGAGGAGGTGTAAACGAAGGTGAAAATGATACGGATACTCTAAAAAGAGAAGTTTTGGAAGAAACAGGATATCTTGATTTTTGTGTCAAAGAAAAAATTACTAGGGTTCTATATGACTACTCCGATGGAGCACCAAGACAAGGTAGAAAGGTTGTTGACGTTTACCATGTAAAACTAAAAAGTGAGAAGAGGGAAGAAATTCAATTAGACGAAGACGAAATTAAATGGGGTCTCGAATCACAATGGGTTAAAAAAAGTGATCTGCAAAGCACTCTAAAAAATGGATCTCCCGAACGATCAAAATTGATACAGTTTGTTGTTGATGTACACAACGGTCTGGTTTCTACACAATCTGGAGAACTAATGAACTCAGAAAAATTTGATGAAATGACTTCTAAAGAAGCAGGCAAAGCCATTGTAGAAAAAGTTGGTGGACGAATGACTACTACTTATAAGATTAAAGACTGGGTATTTTCTAGACAACGTTATTGGGGAGAACCGATTCCAATAATTCACTGTGAGAAGTGTGGACCTGTTGCTGTGCCAGAAAGTGAACTTCCTCTCGTCCTGCCTGAGGTTGAGAACTACGAGCCAGCTGGTGACGGACAATCTCCTCTCTCCAACATTGATGAGTGGGTAAACACTACTTGTCCGGCTTGTAACGAACCTGCAAAACGAGAAACCAACACCATGCCACAATGGGCGGGTTCTTCGTGGTACTACTTGCGATACATGGATCCTAACAATGATAAGGCGTTAGTTTCGAAGGAAAATGAAAAGTATTGGGCACCAGTTGATGTCTATGTAGGAGGTGATCACGCTGTTCGTCATCTTATTTATGCTCGTTTCTGGCACAAATTTCTTTACGATATTAATGTCGTAAGTACTATCGAACCGTTTCAACGACTCGAATTTCTAGGTTTCATTCTCGCTGAAGACGGACGAAAAATGAGTAAGCGGTGGGGTAACGTAATCAACCCGGACGACATTGTAAAATTAGTTGGAGCTGATACGTTGCGCGTTTATGAAATGTTCATGGGACCGTTCGAGAACGTTATCGCATGGAGTCAGGACGGTTTGGCTGGTTCTCGCCGCTTCTTAGAACGAGTGTATGGTTTGTCGCAACATATTCAGGATGAAGAGCCAAAGGAAGTGACAACTCTACTGCACAAGACAATAAAGAAGGTTACAGATGATATTGAAGGTTTTAAGTTCAATACTGCAATTAGTGCGATGATGATATTACTTAATCAGGCTGAAAAGACAGGTATTAGTAAGGAAGGGTACAGGTCATTTCTTAAATTTTTGGCCCCTTTCGCTCCGCATCTAACTGAGGAGTTGTGGGCGGAAAATGGAAATATGACCAGTGTTCATACAGACGACTGGCCAGTTTACATCTCTAGTTTGGCCCAAGATGATGTGGTAACTATTGGCGTCCAGATCAATGGCAAAATGCGTGGAGAAATTTCTATTTCCCCAAAAGCAACACAGGTAGAAGCAATGGAAGAAGTTGGTGGAAATCAGTCTCTTTTGGCAAAGTTTGATAGCGCTAAAATTAAAAAAATAATCTATGTTCAGGGTAGAATCATCAATCTCATAATTTAGAAAAATGTGGTATACTCAAAACATTGACCGATTTAGGCTGATATGTTATAAACTAGGCCACGCATTGAAGATTGAGCAATCAAACCCAACCTTCTAATATTAATATGATTTCATTTAAGCCTAAACAAATAAGTAAGACATTGCTTGAAGTTCTCCCTGAAAGAGCTTGTGACGTACTCGAAAAACGCTATGGTCTTGGTAAAGATGGTGAGACATTCACACTTGAAGCTATTGGCCAGTCTTACGGGATTACACGTGAGCGTGTTCGTCAGATTGAGAATTACGGTATCCAGTCAATTCAAAAGTCTGAAGTTTATAAAAAGAGTTGTGATCTTTTTTTAGAAATGCAAAAACTCATTGACCAACTTGGTGGAGGACTTATAGCCGAACACGTTTTGCTGGATGAACTTAGTGATGACCCAATTACACGTAACCACCTCTACTTTATTTTGATAGTAGGCGATCCTTTCTACAAAAGTAAGGAGAACCCTCATTATACTCATCGATGGTTTACAGAACGAAAGACAGCTGACTCTGTAGAAAAAGCACTCAAAAATGTTTATAAAAATCTTAATCGCGACGAGTTAGTCAGCGAGATCGATATTATAAGTCGCTTCAGAACAGAATTGGTCGAATTGTCAGATAGTCACGACGATCAAGTGTTAAGACGCTGGTTGCAAATCTCTAAACAGATCGGCTGTAACCCGTTAGGTGACTGGGGTCCTGCAGAAAGTCCAAATATTCGCGTTAAGGGAATTCGTGACTACGCTTATTTGTCAGTTAAACGTCATGGTTCTCCAATGCACTTCCGTGAAGTGGCAAATACTATCAACGACCTTTTTGATCATCAGGCTCATGTTGCAACGACTCATAATGAGCTAATTAAGGACTCACGTTTTGTATTGGTTGGACGAGGGCTATACGCTCTAACTGAATGGGGATACACAGCTGGTGTAGTAAAAGATGTCCTTCACGGAGTTCTAGAACAAGAGGGTCCACTTTCCCGTGAAGAACTAATCGATAAAGTTCGTAAGGAGCGATACGTGAAGGACAATACTATTCTTGTTAACCTACAGGACACCAGTCTATTCAGAAAACTTGCAAACGGTACTTATACATTAGCTGAATAAGTTTCTTGTAGAGTAAGATCATAACTTCTGCTTGTTAAACGAGCGACTGGACATCTGTCTAGTCGCTCGTTTTTCATGGTGTACAATACTAATATATGAAGGATTCGTATAAATCTTTAATAGTAAATCTAGCAGCCCCATTTTTTCTACTGATTGCCTTTTGGGTAATGTATGAAGCCTTTACTTTACTGCAGGTTGATTTAAAACCAATTCTAGCTATAGTTTTGACACTGTCGCCAGTCTGGCTACCTATATTGTTGTTTTATATTTTATTTGATATGTGGTCCTGGTTTATACACTTAAAGTTTCAAGTAGAAAATGGAAGAACAACACTTCGTATCAAACTTCCTCAGGAAGTTTTCAAATCACCAGAAGCCATGGAAAGTGTTTTTTCACAAATTCACAACTCGGGTCGGGCTGATAACCTTATGCAAACATATCTAGACGGTAGGCATGCACTTATAAATAGCTTTGAACTTGTCTCGATCGGGGGAGATGTTCGTTTCTACGTTAATGTTCCCACCAAAAAAATAAAAAACACCGTAGAGGCACAGCTCTATGCTCAATATCCTGGCATTGAAGTGGTGGAAGAACCGGTAGACTACACTTCCGAAGTTGTTTGGGATCCAAAAATATGGGATTTCATTTCTTTTCATTTGGTAAAGAAGGATGAAAGTTTGTTTCCAATCAAAACGTACGTTGACTTCGGTATGGATAAGCTTCCGAAGGAAGAGTTAAAATTCGAACCAATGGCGGCGTTAATAGAACATCTCGGTAAAGTAAAACCGCACGAGCGGATTTGGGTACAAATATTGATGACGGCGCACGACAAAGAATCGTTCACCACTGGAAGTTTAAAAACTGTTCCGACTTGGGAAGGAAAAGCGTACTCTAAAATTAATGAGATTATGAAACGGGATCAGTCTCATTTGGGTGCTGAGGAAACAGAAAGCAGGCCAGTTCTTACAATGTCAGAGCGAGACACTATCGCTGCGATAGAGCGTAACGTATCGAAACATGCTTACAATGTATCAATTAGAGCGATGTACATAACCGAAACAGGAAAATTCGACGCTGATATGATTAGTCCGTTGCTGAGATCATTTTCGCAGTACGATGTTATTGGTAGGTCCGGTATCGGTGTACGGTGGCGAACTGATTTTAACTATAATTTTATTTCTGATTACTCTGGACGAAGAAAATACTTTATGAAAAAAAATGAACTTGAATCATACAAAGCTCGATTTTACATACCTGGTGATAAGAAGAAAGGGGCAGATGCTATGAAAGTTATGTCCGTTGAAGAATTAGCTACTATTTACCATATTCCAGGTACTTCAGTTGTGACTCCTAATCTCTCTCGAGTTGAATCAAATCGAAAAGAAGCGCCACCTAACCTACCTATTGAACAATAAACTTACTCTTGTATGACTGACGAACCGTTTCAATTCACACCTGAGTGCCGTAATAAAAACAAACATAAGAAAAGTTCTTATGTTGGCAAAGTACTGAGCTTGACTGCTGCATTAATATTCGTTGCAATTATTTTATTAGGTGTATCATATTGGTACGCAAGTGTATTAAATGAACCTCCGGCAAATTTTCCTGTCAATAAATCAATCATTATAGAAAAAGGGACTGATGTTATGGAAATCACTGAAATACTTGAACAGGAGGGTGTGGTCAGGTCTAGTGTATTATTGTATTACACTTTAGTTTTATTTCATGATTCAACTGACGTTAAGGCCAGCTCCTATGTTTTTGAAAACCCACTCTCAGCTTTTGCTGTAGCAGAACGTCTGACTCAGGGAGATTTCGACACAGACTTAATACGCTTTACTCACTTTGAAGGAGAAAGGGTGACGATATTGGCCAAGAGAGCAGAACAAGCTCTGCCCAACTTTGATGTAAAAGCATTCATAGCAAGTTCCACACCGCATGAAGGTAAGTTGTTTCCTGACACATACTTCATTCCAACTGAATATAATGACGCTGAGCTGCTGATTTTACTGTTAGATACTTTTGAACAAAAAATTGCAGGATTTGACGAGCAGATTCAAGTATCGGATTTAACTCTAGATGAAATACTAGTTCTAGCTTCCATTATCGAACGCGAGGCTAACACAGCTGAATCTAAAAAGGCAATTTCAGGAGTCTTCAAAAACCGAATGAACATCGGTATGGCGCTACAAGCTGATGCTTCAATTGAATATATTTTAGACAAGCCGTTATCAGAACTTACCCCTGACGACTTAGAAATTGATTCCCCTTATAATACTTACCTCTACCTCGATCTACCTCCGACCCCAATTGGAAATCCTGGCTTCGATGCAATTGACGCTGTTCTTAACCCTACAGAATCTGAATATTACTATTACATAACTGATAATGACGGAGTCTTTCATTACTCCAAAACATATTCCGAGCATCTACGTAATATTGAGTTGTATTTACGGTAAGTAAAACACGTGATAGCGTAACCATTATGAATCAAGAGCAGACAGTTTTTGTCGGTCTATCGGGGGGAGTAGATTCTTCCGTAGCGGCCCTTCGTTTAAAAAAACAAGGCTTCAATGTCGTTGGTGTTTTTATTAAAGTCTGGCACCCAAATTTTATGCCATGTAACTGGGAAGGTGAGCGGCTAGATGCAATGCGTGTAGCTGCTCATCTTAACATACCCTTTTTGACGTGTGACGCGGAGAGAGAGTACCTTGATGACGTAGCAAAGTATTTTATTTCAGAATATAAAGCAGGACGTACACCAAACCCAGATGTCATGTGTAACCAACATGTTAAATTCGGCGCTTTTCTACGTTTTGCAAAATCCCGCGGAGCTGATTTTATTGCTACTGGCCACTATGCACAAAGAGTAGAAAGTGAGAAGGGTCTAGAACTTCATCGTGGTATAGACGACAATAAAGACCAGACGTATTTCCTGTGGACATTATCAAAGGAGCAGTTAGAAGCTACTTTATTTCCAATTGGCAATACATCGAAAGACAAAATTCGTACTGAAGCTGATGTTGCAAGAATACCAACTGCGCAAAAAAAAGACAGCCAAGGAATTTGCTTCTTGGGACATGTAGACATTCCAGAATTTCTTTCACACTACATTGAACTAGTTCCAGGCCCAGTTCTCGATGATGAGAATAATGTTATTGGTCGACACGTAGGAACTTTGGTATATACAATAGGACAGCGCCATGGTTTCACTTTAGATACACAAAATACTGAACGCCAAGCCATGTATGTAGTACATAAAGACAGTATTAATAATACAATAACTGTTTCATCAAAAAAGCCGACACTCAATAGTTTAGAATTAATAACCTTAGAAAATTTTGTACTTAGACAACTAATTAAGCCGGGTGACACTTTTGAGGCCCAGGCTCGTTACCGGCAAACGGCATTTGAAGTTTGTGTTGTTAATATCGACAACAGCCAGCTATGTCTTGAGTCAAGAGAAAAAACCGAACAACCAGCTGTAGGGCAGTCATGTGTACTATATAGGGGAACGGAATGCATTGGAGGTGGTATAGTTGTATGAACAAAGGAGTGTAAACAATTATTATGAAGTTTGTCAGTAATGTGCTCTTGTTGAAGCTAGAGTTATAACCATATTTGTTAAAAAGCCTCTCTTGTAGAAACCCCATTTTCATACCCATGCCAATCAAAATTAAAAAAGCCGATGGAAAATTAGAGTTTTTTAAAGTAGAGAAACTCAGACGTTCTCTTCGTCGAGCCGGTGCAGGTCCAGATGAAATAAATGAAATTGTAAGTAATGTTGATAATACGCTTTACGACGGTATTCAAACTCAAGAAATCTACAGAAATGCTTTCAATTTACTCACTCATAGCCGTTCGCCAGCAGCAGCTCGTTATTCACTGCGACGTGCTCTTTTTAACCTAGGTCCGACCGGATTTCCCTTTGAAAAATTTTTAGCCCGGCTTTTCCAGGAAGATGGCTATTCAACACGGACAGGAATCATGCTTCAAGGTAATTGTGCACCTCATGAAATAGACGTTGCTGCCTACACTGAGAACCATAGTTTTATCGGTGAAGCTAAATTCCATTCTAGACCTGGTATTAAGTCTGATCTTCAAGTAGCAATGTACTCGTACGCTCGTTTTCTCGACCTTCGTGACCAAAAAATTTGCCATGAGGATATTTGTGGAATAAAGGAATTTTGGCTAATTACTAACACAAAGTTTACTAGTACTGCTCAAGACTATGGTAATTGTGTCGGCTTAAATATGCTAAGTTGGGATTACCCAAAACGAAATAATCTACACGATCGGATACAGCGTAGTGGAATTTACCCCATTACAGTCCTTCAAAATATTTCTTCGTCCCAAGCTGAGACTTTAATTGCTAGAGACATTATTCTTTGCCGTGACATTGTTGATCAAGAGCATGTACTGAGACACCTCCATCTGTCCAAACCAAAGCAAGAAGCTTTGATGCAAGAGGCTCGTGAAATATCCAAGTTCCGATCATAAGCAGTTAAAACTACCATTCTGTCAATGTTTCCGCTGTTTTTTCCTGTGATATACTCTCAATATTACTTAATCAACAAATCATAATCTTTACGTATGGTAGAAGAAACACAGGACGTGCAGAAGACACTAGTAGCATTTGCCGTCGGACTCCTTATTGGTGGAATGTTGGTATGGGCATTCTCTGGACCAACAGTCAATGCACCAGAGGCAACCAATGAAGACGAAGCTGAAGATGTGAACGCTCAAGTAAGAGATACAGACTCACTTATCTCATCTGAAGCAATTGAGTCCGAAGACACAAAGGCGGAAGAAGTTCCAAAAACGGAACTTAAGGTTGGTAAGGGTAACGTAGTTGTACCAGACCAGAAAGCAAGCGCATCTGTCAAACTGGACAGTGCAACTTTCCCTGTCAGTGAAGGTTGGATTGGGATTCGTGAATATGACAATGATCAGCTGGGATATATCCTGGGTGTAGTTCGTTTTAGTGAATCACAAGATCTGGTTCCTTCCACAATAACTCTCCAGAGGCCAACCTCAGTAGGTAGTCGTTATGCGGTCGTTGTCTTTACTGAAGACGGAGATTTTGCCTTCAATCTAGCCGGTGACGTACAAATTGACACAATTTTTGATACTTTTGTAGCAAAATAACTAGTGTTCGAACTTAAGGTTGAAAAGAGCTGGCTTTAGGTCAGCTTTTTCTTGTCTCCTGTCATAATGCTATACTACAAACATGGCAGAATATACATACAAATATAATCCAAACAGAAGTGCCGAATGGAACTATGGAGGTGCAAAGTGGAAGCTTTCGCGCTCCAAAATAGATTTTTTCTTTGAGTGTCCACGATGCTTCTATTTAGATAATGTACTAGGTACAAAACGTCCTGGATTCCCTTCCTTTAATCTTAATATTGCTGTCGATGAGCTTTTCAAAAAGGAGTTTGATGTCCATCGTGAAGGACAAACAAAGCACCCGATAATGGATGAGTACGGTATAGACGCTGTACCATTTCAACATGAAATGATCGACACGTGGCGCGATCCATTTGTCGCGATAACTACAACTCACGAACCAACCGGCTTAACGGTTAGTGGAGGAGTCGACGACATCTGGGTAACACCAGAAAAGAAGCTTATAATTATCGACTACAAAGCAACATCTAAAAACGGTAAAATTGATAAGCTCGGTGACAGTCCATGGGAACTACAGTATGCAAGACAACTCGGTGTGTACAGATGGCTTTTAGAGCAAAACGGCTTTACAGTCGAAGATACTGGCTATCTTGTCTACGCTAATGCGAGCAAGGATGAACCAGGGTTTGATAACAAGCTTGTCTTTGAAACTACATTAGTGTCAGTTGAGACAGATGTTGACTGGATCGAACCAGCAATCTACGATATTAAAAACTGCCTAGATCAAAAAGATTTACCTAAAATTGGCGAAAAATGTGAATTCTGTCCCTACCGTGAAGCCTCAGGAAAGAAGCTCCAGGCTGTTCACTTTGCTAACAAAAAGTGATAAATTAAAATCCTAACAGGAAAAATAAAATCAATATTACTTTTTAAATTTTACCTGCGAAAATTCCATCTATTGAAAGCTAGAAGCAAAAGCGATAACAGTAATCCAAAGAAAAATACACCTCCTCCATCACCCCATAGTCCAAAGCCATTTACGAATAACACAAACAGTACGATTGTGACCAGAAGCTGGACAGTTACATATTTTTGTCTGAATACAGTTTTTCTAGTTTTGGGTGCATACGCTAAAGCAGTCGGTAACAAGGTAAATAAGAATACAATTGAGAACATTGCAAAAACTGATTTTTTATAAGAAAAATGACTACTTACAGCAAGTATTTCTTGATCAGCTCTAATTTCTTGATACTTATTAATATCTCCGTCAGAAATATATTTTGCCATTGAAACAACCTTCTGCACATCCCCATCACATCCTTTAAAATAGTCAGAATCAAGTTCTGCTGAACATCGATTAGATGCTCCTTGGAGTGAAATGCGCCCACTGATTACGTAAATACCATCAATAGTAAAAACCGAGCTTGTTGCCTGAACCATAGAGACAAATTCTACGCTCAAAGTATTTTCTCTCATCTCATCATAAGAAGATCCGCAATTCTCGCCATTTGGTCTAGGAACAATCGAAAACGAATCAACACATACGCTGTCTTTACAATACACGTACGACTCCTGATGCAGGTTGCCACACCTATACGCTTCAGTATTTGAGGGGTAAGAAAGTACAATTAAACAAGCAAAGGACAAACAAGCAAAAAGATTTTTCATAAATAAATGGTACCATGACAGCATGAATGATTTTACACTCACGGTTCGCGAAGTGGTCCGTAAAATCCCTAGGGGGAAAGTTATGACCTATTCTGAGGTCGCCAAAGCAGCTCGAAATCCTAAGGCAGCGCGGGCAGTGGCTAATGTTATGGCTAAGAATTTTGACGAAGGTGTACCTTGTCATCGAGTTATTAGGAGTGATGGTAAACTCGGAGGCTACAACAGAGGAGGGGAGGCTGTTAAAAGAAGTTTGTTACTAGCCGAGGGTGCTGTATTATGATGTTATTAATTTCTTGAACTAAAATTATTGCGTATGTATACATATAAATTAGAACAAGCTATTAAGGCGGCGGGAATCTTACATCAAGACCAGTTACGAAAAGGCTCTGTACCTTTGCCATACATAACGCACCTGATGGCCGTTATGCTTATTTTACGTGATTACACTTCCGAGGAAGACACGCTAGTTGCCGCCCTCCTCCATGACACACTAGAAGACACTGACTACACAGCTGAAGAATTAAAGGTTGATTTTGGTGAAAATGTAGCTGTTCTAGTTCAAACTTTGACCGAACCGAAAGTTAGGAATGGAGTAGAGGTTCCCTGGTTGGAGAAAAAAAAGGAATATGCTAAACAACTTCGTAAGGGGAGAATAGAAGCAGTAATGATAGCTGCGGCAGACAAGGCTCATAATTTTCGCTCATTAGTAGAGGAATACTACGAAGACCACAACAGATTTCTGCAAGATTTTGGACCACATTTAAGCGATAGGCTAGAAGCGTACCAGACCATATCTAATGCCATTAACAGCCGCTTGCCAGATGGTATAGTACATGAGTTCAACAACACTTTTCAAGAATATAAAAATTTCATTTACGATGTCCAAAAATCCCTCACTAAAACTGACTAAAAAGAATTTGTTTCCAGGCTTTGTCTTCGTATCGAGCGCTGCTGGAGTTAAAGAATATCTGCTAAAATCAAACGGTCTAAGGGTTTTATACTTCCATCGGCCTGACACTGGAGTCATTACTACTAATATCACCTACTTGGTTGGAGCTAGAGACGAAGCTCGGGGCGAAACTGGGCTGGCTCATATGCTTGAGCATATGCTCTTTAAGCCAACGACTTTTGATGTGGCAAATGGTGTCGCGGCCGGTGGAGCGATGCAGTTTGAACGAGAAACTGGTTGTATCCTAAACGCCAACACTTGGACAGACCGCACTACTTACTTTTTTAATTATCCGGTAGAGTATTTAGCTAACGCTCTTCGAATTGAGTCAGAACGTATGGTTGGTACAATCTTAACTGACAAAGAACTTAAGCCCGAACAAGGAAATGTGCTGAGTGAATTTGATATGTACAATGGTGACCCTTATTTTGCTCTAGATGTGCAAATGATTAGTGCTGCTTTTCAGTCGCATCCTTATGGACACGAAACAATAGGCTTCCGTGAAGATATTGAGGATTATAATGCTGAAAAACTGGGTCGATTTTATCGAGACTACTACCGACCCGACAACGCTATAATGATGGTCATCGGTGACGTTGATTTAGAGACAGCTCTTAAGTCTGTAAAAAAAGAGTTTAGCTCTATCAAAAAGCCCTCTTCACCAATTCCACGATTCTCTATTCGTGAGCCCAAACAGGAAGGTTTGCGCCGGGTTGAAATAGAGCGCAATTCAAGTACTAATGTTGTGTCGATAGGCTTCAAAAGTGCCCCGTTCCCCTCAAAGGAGTGGTTTATAGCCGGCATAATGTCGGACGTTTTAACCATGGGTCCAGAAAGTATTCTTCATAAATTACTAGTTGATACTGGTAAAGCGTCAAGTGTGACTAGCTCTGTAGGGCCTTGCTCTGAAGAATACTTAGTACAAATTATTATTACTTTGGCAACAGATCAGAATCATAGAGAAATAGAAGAGTTAACTCTTAATGAAATTAAGACACTGACTTCTAAAACCCTCACTTCATTGGTAAAAAAAGTTAAAGCCAAGATGGTTACCGATGAACTCTTTGGACGTTCCCGGTCACTCAGTATTGCTCAAGAACTTACAGAGTACGTAGCTTCGGGAAATTGGGAAATGTACGCCAAAACACCAGAAATGCTGGCGAACATCACTGTCAAAGAGGTTGTAGACTGTGTAAAAATGAGTTTCACGAACACTCAGATGACTATTGGCTACTTTAAAGGAATATCTTAAATATGAAATACCAAATTGACGACAAGGAATCATATTCCTTTGCTAGTATCACGCAAAATAAATCACCAATTGTAACCGCATACTTAACGGTAGATATACATAAAGAAAGGACTGTCATCGAACAGGCTGTGCAACAGATGTACTCAGACGCTCTTTTATCGGGTGCTGGAAAGTACACTAGAGACGAATTCTTGAGTGCTGTTAACTTATTAGGTGCCGGGTTGAGTATATCTATTTCTGATAGCGTACTTACAATTAAGCTAATGTCGACTCTTGCAGAATTTAGTAAATTGCTAAAACTCACTGAGCTTATGCTTGCCCAACCTAGTTTTCCCAAAGCTCAACTAAATCGGATAAAGAGCACTACGGTTAATCAGCTACAAGAGTCAAAAGAAGACAGTAAGACGATTGCTATGCAAAAATTACGTAATAATATTTATGGTCAAAATGACCGAAAATACTCATCTGAAACTGATGTGGTTATTTCGACAATCGAGTCGGTAACAGTGGGTCATTTTAAAAGTTTACATAAGACCGTCTTAGCACAACCTTGGACCTGCTCAATTACTGGTGAGTCCGACGCTGTTAAAGCTTTTGAGCAAGTTGTCGCTAGACTTAAAAAAATTAAAGGGGGGAGTGTTCCTTTTGTTGGTGTCCACCAGCAAAAACCACCACGACATACCGTAGAAATTAAAAACATTCCCAGTCGCCACAATATTGATTTCGTTATCGGAGCACCACTACCAATCACACTTCACCATCCAGACCTCATTCCTCTAAGTTTTGCTATTGCGGTACTTGGAAAGTGGGGAGGTTTTACCGGTAGGCTAATGAGTACTGTGCGTGAACTTGAAGGCCTCACCTACGGTATCTACGGCCGCCCAGAGGGCTTCTCTGGTACCGAGCAGGGGTACTGGCAAATTACTACTTTTTTTGCACCAGAGAAAGCTTTACAGGGACTCACTTCGACATTTCGCGAGATTACAAAACTTTACAAAAGCGGTATTACTGAAGAAGAGTTGGTTAAGTTTAAAACCATCTTGCTGACGCAGCAAACACTTTTAAATGATTCTGCCAGTAGCCTATTGTCTAATTTGCACACCTACCATTGCCAAAAATTCACTTTGGAGGAAATGATTACCCATAAGGCGCGCATATCTACAGTTACTCTTGATGAGGTAAATGAAACAATTAAAACTTATCTAGATCCAGCAACCCTCACCATCAGCGCAGCTGGTCCGGTTGGCACTGTTAAAAAAGACATCCAAAATTTTATTAATAGTGTGTAATAATACTTATATGAATTTACTATTTTGGGGGTTGACTATAAGTATGCTGGGGAAAGTTATGCTCGCAGTTGGTGTATTAATTGCCCACACAGAGTTAGCTCATGAACGAAAAATTGACCAACTCGTATTAAAAAGCTTTAGGATTGAGCACACACTAACTATTGCGGGTCTAGCTTTGATTGTGACCGGTTACGCAATGGAGGTTTATTTTTATGATTTTGTGTCCATGCTTACTTGTTTTGGTGACGAGTGTGCACTAGCTGCTTCTGCAATTCTCTCACAGTAATTACAGAATAAATGAAGAAGTGCTGTAAATTTCTACGGTTCCTCTAGACGTACTTGGTTAATTTGTATATATTCAAGTACTTAATTGGTAAAAATACATGACAGGCAACGACATTCGAAAAAAGTATCTAGATTACATGGCCGAAAATGGTCATGCTGTTATACCGTCGGCAGCCCTTGTTCCAGACAATGATCCGACTACACTTTTTACTGGTAGCGGTATGCAGCCGCTTGTACCATATCTGATGGGCGAGACTCATCCTAAAGGGACTCGGCTAACTGATTCACAGAAGTGTTTCCGCGCTGAGGACATTGAAGAGGTGGGCGATAATCGTCACACAACTTTCTTTGAGATGCTTGGTAACTGGTCACTTGGTGACTATTTTAAAGCTGAGCAAATACCCTGGTTCTATTCATTCCTAGTAGACAAAGTTGGACTAGATCCGGAAAGAATCTACGTAACAGCCTTTATTGGAGACGAAACAGCCAATGTCCCAAAAGACAAAGAGGCGGTAGAAATTTGGCAAAGACTCTTTGCTGAAAAAAACGTTTCTAGTGAAGTGGTTGAAATAGGTACGGAAGAACAGGGAGGTGAAAGGGGAATGAAAGATGGTGAACGTATCTTTTACTACGACGCTGCTAAAAACTGGTGGACCAGGGCCGGTAAAATTGAAAATATGCCCGTCGGTGAAATTGGTGGCCCGGACAGCGAGGTGTTTTACGATTTCGGTACCGAACACGATCCCAAGTTTGGTCAACATTGCCACCCTAATTGTGACTGTGGCAGATTTCTTGAGATCGGAAACTCAGTCTTCATGGAATACGTCAAAACTGAAGATGGTTTTGAAAAGATGCCAAAACAAAACGTCGACTTCGGCGGGGGACTAGAACGTATCTCTGCTGCCGCTAATAACAGCGGTGACATGTTCAAAATTGATTTACTCTGGAATGTTATTGAGCAAATTCAGACTATTTCGGGTAAAAAATACGAAGAAAACTTAGAGGCTTTTAGGGTCATTACCGATCACATTCGTGGTGCTGTATTTATGATTGGTGACAATATTCACCCGGGTAACACAGAACAGGGTTATTTTGTACGCCGTCTATTACGCCGAGCTGTACGTTACGCAGATATTTTGGAAATTCCAGCCGGTGAACTTAAAAACTTGGCTGAGAGTGTAATTTCCACCTATGAAGACCACTATGGTAACCTAGCTGAAAAGCGTGGAGAGATTAAAACTGCTATTACAACCGAGGAGGAACAGTTTCGTAGAACTCTTGAGAATGGCTTGAAACAATTTAATAAAATTTCTCTTCAGGTTCATGTCGAAACAATAGAAGTTGATGGTAAAAAAGTTATAGATAAAAACAAAGCACCGGTTACAAAAAAAGCCATTAGTGCGCAAAATGCATTTGACCTGTTCACTACATACGGGTTTCCAATTGAGTTAACTGTAGAGATTGCCACTGAAAAGGGTTTATTGGTTGATCGACCAGGTTTTGAAAAATTAATGGTGGAACATCGCGAAAAATCTCGAGCCGGAGCTGAGCATAAATTTAAGGGTGGCTTGGCAGATCATTCAGATAAAGTTGTCGAGTACCATACCACTACACATCTTTTGCTAGCCGCTCTTCGTCATTTTGTTGGTGACCATGTTCACCAAGCTGGATCAAACATAACAGGGGAAAGATTACGGTTTGATTTTACACATACAGAAAAAGTTGACCGTGATACGTTAAATAAAATTGAAGAATGGGTAAATACAGCGATTAAAGCAGGTGGTGATGTGAACTTCGACACAATGACTAAAGAAAACGCAGAGACAGACTCAACTATAGAGGGTAGTTTTTGGGACAGATATCCAGATGAAGTGAAGGTCTATACAGTTAAAGGAAAAGACGGTACTGTATTTTCTCGAGAACTTTGTGGTGGACCACATGTAAGTAAAGTAGACAATATAGCCGGAGTCTTTAAGATTAAGAAAGAGGAGTCATCATCAGCTGGTGTCAGGCGTATTAAAGCAATCTTACAAGAATAGGTATCCACGATAAAATACATTTTGAATCTATCAGAGGGACTGACACTGCTATAATAAACACATGTCGCTATTTCAATTAGGGAAAACTACCTGTCACTATGGTGTGGTAGTTGATATTGGTTCTGGCAGCGTTTTGGCTGCAATAGTAAAATCTGCACCTGAAGAAAAATACCCACACATTGTTTGGTCTTATCGTCAACATGCATCATTAAGCAACATAGATTCATTAGAGAAGAGCGCTAAGGCTGTTATGGCAGCCTTAGTGACAGTGCTGATGAAGCTTGATGCAGAAGGAAGGAAAGTGTTGTACGACCATGACAAGAAAGCAAAATTGACAGATATGCAATGCACTATTTCTGCACCTTGGTCATATACGGTAACTAAAACTATTAGTTACAAGCAGGAGAGTGAGTTTATTGTTACAAAGGGTTTGATTGATGAACTAACAACTACAATACAAGAAAAAGTGCAGGCTGATCTAAAAGAAAATGAGGTACTTCAGGAGCTGGGACTTAGTACTATAACTCGAGCGACTTTAGGAATGATGTCCAACGGTTATAGTGTTAAACACCCCGAAGGTCAAAAGGCTAGCAAATTAGCCATTTCACATACAACGGTCGTAACGCACAAATATTTAGTTGATGCCATAGATGAAATGCATGAAAAACTATTTGTTCAATCTGAATTGAAAAAAGTTTCTTTTATTCTTCTACTTTTCTGCATTACCCGTGAATTACTTTCAAAAAAACATGACGTTTGTCTAGTTGATATCACTTATGAAGCTACTGAAATTGGCGTGATCAGAGATGGTATTTTAAAGTATAGTACACACACACCGTTCGGTTCATTTTCTTTGGCTCGAGAAATTTCAAGTATTACTGGGGCACCACTAATTGAAGCTTTTGGCTATCTGCATACTGAAAAACCGTACTCCTTTACAAAGACTCTAACTGAGTCAAAAAAGAAAGCTATCGACACTATTTTTGAAGCATATATTGACAGAGTGGCAAGTCTATTTCGTGAAACTGGAGATTCTCTATCTATACCAAGAAGAATATCTCTTCACGCAGACCTAAATAGTGAAATGCTATTTCTTGATTTAATTGAAAAAGCTGCAAAAAGAAGCACTAAAGTAGCACCGAATATTACACTTATTTCAAACGAACTTATTAATCAAACGCATGATTTGACAAAAAATAATACAAAAGATATCTCCTCAACAGACACTGCGTTGCTGCTCTCGGCACAGTTTTTCCACATACAATCAAAACATCAAACATTTGATTACTTATAAAGAGCTATACTGTACAATATACATATGACACAAAAATGGAATCTTCAGGACATTAGACCTGCCACACCACGTAAACGGCGACCAATCCAACCCCAAGAGATGAACTATTCTCTTGAGCAGTCAAAAAATACTCTTATGCAGAGAGAAGAGATTCCTAATATTGTCATCGAAAATGGTTCCAAAAAAGGAACTAGTCGTTTGCTGATTTCGATTGTTTTGTTCGTTACTATTGTTGGAGGTGCTGTTGGACTTAGTGCACTGACAGGAAAAACAGAGCTTACAATTTATCCGGACCACCGTGAACCAAACATTAGTGCTGAATTCACAGCCTATCCAGACAAAAGGGAGGACTCCCTAAGCTACGAAATAATGACACTGGAGTCGACCAATGAAAGTCAGGTTAAAGCCACTGGTCAAATTCAAGTCGAAGTACAGGCTATTGGAACAATTGAGATAATAAAGACTTCTCCCGGAGCAGAGAGACTAATTAAAAATACTCGTTTCAGAACCCCTAGCGGCCTTGTCTATCGTATTCAGGAATCTGTAGTTGTGCCAGGATCAGTTAAAGATGGCGAGGGCACTCTTTTGGCAGGTACTATACGAGCCGAAGTATTTGCGGACGAAACGGGGGATAAATATAACATTCCTGCTGGTACAGCTTTTGATATCCCCGGCTTTAAAGAAGGTGGCTTTACAGACCTTTACGATGATATTACAGCACGCAATCCAGAGTCAATAAATGGAGGTTTTTCCGGGCCGCAGTTTGAGATTAACGAAGATGAACTCAGTACCGCCAAGCAAGCGCTTGAAGTCCAATTGAGAGAAACTCTTTTGGCCCGTATCGAGAATGAGAAACCAGCTGGTTTTGTTATATTTGAAGGAGCGGTTAGTATTGTTTACAACGAACTTCCAGCTATAGAGTATGGTCAAGATTTAGTAACAATTCGCGAACAAGCTGTTTTACAAATCCCCCTCTTTAAGGCAACTGAGCTCGGTTCATTTCTTGCCAAGGAGGCAATTGCAACTTACGACAGAGGTCCTGTTAGAATCGATGATCCAAGTGTTCTAACTTTTAGATACACCTCGGCAACAACTAGTTTCAGCGTTATTGCAAACGAACCTTCCTTAAGCTTTAGTTTAAATGGTAAACCTTTACTTATCTGGGAATATGACATAGATAAACTTACAGCAGACCTGGCAGGGTTGCCAAAAACAGCTATTAATAACGCTGTTTTAGCCTATCCAGGTATAGACGGAGCACGGGCTCACATAACTCCTTTCTGGAAAAGAAATTTTCCAGAAGATGAGAAAGATATTATCTTCATTGAAGAATTAAAAGAATTAGAATAATATGAACAGTCAGGATAGAGAATCAGTTGACTCTTTCATGTTATTTGTTATACTCACCCTCGTTTAATGGATCAAGAGACATCAGCGGTTAAAGACGAACTTGTATACGGCATAGTAGAGGAAGCTCTACCTAATGCTATGTTTCGTGTGACTCTAGAAGAGTCCGACGAAACGATACTAGCGTACCTAGCAGGCAGAATGCGACGTTTTCGTATTCGTGTTCTAGTAGGAGACAAAGTCGGGATGGTTACTGACCCTTACGGAGGAAAAGCAAGAATCACAAAGCGTCTCTAAAACAAGTATTTATGAAAGTTCGATCATCAGTTAAAAAAATGAGTCCAGATGACAAAATCGTCAAACGACGAGGTGTCGTATTTGTCATCAATAAAAAGAAGCCGCGACATAAACAAAGACAAGGTTAAAACATATGAGAATCTCTGGTATTACAATCCCCGACGAAAAACAACTCCCGTACGCACTTACCGCGGTGTACGGTATTGGTCTACCTCGTTCAAGGGAAATCCTCGATGAACTATCTATCGAGCACACTAAAAAAGCAGTCGACCTTTCGACAGATGAAGAAATCGCTATTCGAGAAAAAATAGAAGTTTTCACCACTGAAGGTGAGTTAAAGCGTCTTGTAGCAGGTAACATAAAACGTCTTAAAGACATTAGCTCATATCGCGGCTCACGTCACACCAAGCGACTCCCTGCACGCGGACAGCGTACTAAAACTAACTCACGTACACTCAAGGGTGCCAAGAAGACTATGGGTAGTGGGCGACGTAAGTTAGAAAAGACTTAAAATTTTATTAATCATTCATTATCGTACGACATATGGGTAAGAAACGTATCATGAAAAAAAGCGGAGGGTCAGATGTGGCTGGCACATCACGAGCTCTAAACCGCATTCCAAAACGAAAGCTTCTGTCAGGAAAACTGAACATCTTGGCAACTTTCAATAACACTCTCGTCACTTTATGCGACAGTAAAGGTAATTCTGTAATGGCCGCATCTAGCGGGGCACTTGGTTTTAAAGGTTCTCGTAAGAGCACTCCTTTTGCTGCTGCGAAAGTAGGTGAAATCATTGGTGAAAAAGCTCAGCAGATGGGCATGAAAGAAGCTGAAGTAATCGTTCGTGGTGTTGGAGCTGGTCGAGAATCAGCCCTTAGAGCTTTTTCTGGAATGGGAATTAACGTGACCAAAATTTCTGATAAAACACCTATGCCGTTTAATGGACCGAAGCAACCTAAGCCTCGTCGAGTATAGTTTTTAGTATATGAAAATAGGACCAAAATTTAAAATCGCAAAACGTCTTGGAGCACCAATCTTCGAGAAGACACAAACGGTGAAGTTTGAACAATCTGTTGCTCGTCGTGCCAACCAGCGAACAACGCGTCGCCCAGGGCAAATGAGTGACTATAAGCGTCAGTTGATAGAAAAGCAAAAGATGCGCTTTAGTTATGGCATTACTGAGAAGCAGCTCCGGCGTTACGTAGATGAAGCAGTAGAAAAAAGTAATCAGCCAGTTGCTCTACTTATGAATCGTCTTGAGTCAAGACTAGATAACGTTATTTACCGAATGGGATTAGCAAAAACTCGACGTTTGGCTCGTCAAATCGCTTCACATGGACATATTTGTGTAAATGGAAAGAAAATGACAATCCCGTCACATAGAGTCAAAATTGGTGACATTTTATCTATCCGTGAGGGTAGTCGTCAGACAGGTCTCTTTATTACTTTGGGCGAGACTCATGAAGCAGCAGGTCTACCAGGTTGGGTAACCTACGATGTTAAGAAGATGGAAGGAGAAATGAAAGGGGATCCAATTTACAATCCAGCCGAAACCCTGTTCGATCCTGAACAAGTGATGGAATACTACAGTCGATAGAATTAGAGGTTTACGAAAAATAATAAGTTCAAAACAATTTATGTTAGAAACAAATGTAACTCTCCCGTCAAAGCCACGTGTTGTATCTGAAGAAGGTAACCGCGGAATCTTTGAAATAGATGGGCTCTATCCAGGCTATGGACACACACTTGGTAATTCATTACGACGTATCATCCTTTCCTCATTGCCAGGAGCTGCTATTACTCAAGTTAAAATTGATGGGGTTGAACACGAATTCTCAACCCTGGATGGAGTGCAAGAAGATGTAATCACTATCCTTCTCAATTTGCGCCGAGTTCGGTTACACATGTTTTCGGATGAGCCAATGACTATTTCTCTTAAGAAGAGTGGAGTCGGCCCTGTGACAGCTGCAGATATTGAAGCTCCGACTCAAGTTGAAATCTTAAATGGTGACCAGCATATTGCTGAAATAACTAACAAAACTGCTAAGTTGAACATTGAAATTACAGTTGAGCAAGGTCTTGGCTATATTCCGCGCGAAGTTCACCAGAAAGATAAAATGGAAATTGGAGCGATTGCCCTTGATGCAGTATTTACACCAATAAGAAGAGCTAACTATGAGGTTGAAAACATGCGAGTAGGAGACCGCACAGACTATAACCGTCTTCGTGTTGTCATCGAAACTGACGGAACCTATACGGCCCGGGAAGCTCTTGAGAAATCAATCGAAATAATGATTCATCAGTTAAAATCTATTATTGGTTTCCAGGAACAACACACAGAAGAAGTATCTGTAAAAACTACTGATGAAGTAAAAGAAGTGAATGATGAGCCTGACCAAGAAGTGCTGAAAACTAGAATTGAAACAGTTGATCTAACCAGTCGAACATTACAATCACTTGAGGAAGCGAGTATTAGAACTATAGGAGGCCTTGTGCGAAAGAAAAAAGATGATATTCTAGCGCTCGATGGTATTGGGCCAAAAGGACTAGAAGAAATAGAGGCACTCCTTGCCAAAATTAGCCTCAAGCTAGAAGAATAAGAATGAATTATGAGACACGCAAATAACAAACGAACCCTAAGCAGAAGCCGTAGCCAACGAACCGCCTTGATACGTGGTTTGGCAGTGTCTCTTATTCGGGACGGGCACATTAAGACTACTCTAGCTAAAGCCAAGGAGCTTCAACCAAACATTGAACGTCTGATCACTCATGCAAAAATTGATTCAATTCAATCCCGCCGGCTAGTTGCATCTAGACTAGGTGAACCGAAGGACGTAACAATCCAAAAGCTTTTTTCAGATATTGCGCCAAAGTTTAAAGAACGAAACGGTGGCTACACTAGAGTTGTAAAACTCGGTCGAACATCACCTGGTCGCGATGAAGCTATAATCGCTTTTGTTGAATAAATATTATGACTACTGAAACTACAACAAGATCCTACACAATCGACGCAACAGGGAAGCGTCTTGGAAAGGTTGCGACTGAGGCTGCCTCTTTACTAATCGGAAAGAACGACCCAAATTTTGCTAAGCACATCATGGCAGATGTTAATGTAATAATTAACAACGTTAGCAAACTTGATGTTCCCGACAAAAAGGAAGGTGAGATTTATCAAAGATACACTGGCTACCCCGGAGGCCGTCGAACTGAAACCCTAATTCACCTTGCTGAACGGCGGGGCTACGAGGAGGTGGTCCGTCGTACCATTGGAGGGATGCTTCCAAATAATAAGCACAAGAAGCCTCTGTTAGCCAAATTAACCATCACTGAATAATTCTCGTATGTCTGCAACTAAAAAAACAACCTACGTAGAAGGAATCGGACGACGAAAAACATCGTCTGCACGAGTTCGTCTTACTCCAGCAACAAAGACTGAAATTACTGTTAATGGTAAGCCATTACTAGAATATTTCACTAATCTTTCGCACCAGAAAGACGTTCAGTCTGTATTAGATACTAAAGAAGCTGGTATTGAGGACTACACAATTACAGCTAAGGTAGTTGGTGGTGGTATCTCATCACAAGCTGAGGCTATTCGTCTTGGAATTGCTCGCGCTCTGGTAAAAGAGAAAGCTGACCGACGTAGCCCACTTAAAGCTGAAGGATTCCTTAAACGTGATCCTCGTTCAGTCGAACGAAAGAAGTTTGGTCTTAGGAAGGCTCGAAAACGACCAGCCTGGTCTAAGCGTTAATTATAAAATAACCCCATATAATATTGGGGTTATTTTATTTTGACATTATCCGTTTATAGCTTTATAATACGATCCCTATGGTGAATATGAACAACGATCAGGCTGACACAGAGTTAGATGTCACCAAACACGAAGATTTGGAAATAGATGAAACTGAAGTAGTGGACATCGAAGAGAACAGTGGTGCCAAGCTTAAAAAAATGCGTGAGAAGTTGGCTCGCTGTGAAGAAGAAAAGAAACAGATTCTGGACGAATCTCAGAGAACACGCGCTGACTTTTTAAATGCTCGTAAGAGACTTGAGGAGGAGAGGACTAGAGATAGAGCCAGGCACCAGCAGCAACACATAATGGAATTACTACCACTTTGTGATAGCTTCCAAATGGCTATGAACAATACTGAGGCTTGGGAGAAGGCTGACAAAGCCTGGCGAACTGGCGTGGAAGGAATCAGTACACAGCTATTAAACATTCTAGAATCATATGGTGTCAAAGCTGTAGACCCTCAGGGGGAACACTTTAATCCACATCGTGATGAAGCCATAGGAACCGAAGATGTTGATGACAAAAAATTTGTTGATACCGTTGTCACGGTTATACAGCGAGGGTACGAGATGAAAACAACCGACTCTTCAGAAATTATCCGTCACGCACGTGTCACAACTGGAAAATTGAAAGAATAAATTTGAAAATTAATAAATCACTATGGCAAAAATAATTGGAATTGACTTAGGAACAACTAACTGTGCCGTGGCCATCATCGAAGCTGGTGAACCTGTCATTATAGAAAATAGTGAAGGTACGCGAACCACACCTTCAGTTGTAGCTATTTCAAAAACTAACGAAAGACTAGTCGGACAAATTGCAAAAAGACAAGCTGTTACCAACCCAACAAATACCATTTATGGTATTAAGCGCTTCATGGGTCATAATTTTGAAGATGAAGTAGTACAAAAGGACAAAGATATTGTTCCGTATATAATCAAAAAGGGGACAGATGGTGGCGTTGTTGTAGTTTTAGATGATAAAGATTATCGCCCGGAAGAAATTTCTGCGATGATTTTGAGCAAGATTAAGACTGATGTTGAAGCGAAGCTTGGTGAAAGAATCACAGAGGCTGTTATTACTGTGCCAGCATACTTTGACGATTCCCAACGAAAAGCTACTCAGGACGCAGGAAAAATTGCTGGACTTGAGGTTAAGCGAATTATTAATGAACCCACGGCAGCAGCTTTAGCGTACGGTTTTAACAAAAAGAACGATGAGAAGATCGTAGTTTATGACTTTGGCGGAGGAACTTTTGACGTGACCGTACTTGAAGTTGGTGACGGTGTTGTGGAAGTTCAGTCAACTGATGGAAATGCGCACATGGGCGGGCGTGACATCGATCAGGGAATTGTTCGATTCTTGATTGAAGAATTCAAAAAATCATCTGGTGTCGATTTAGGTAAAGACAAGCTAGCTCTACAACGACTCGATGAGTCTGCCGAGAAGGCAAAGCTTGAACTATCGTCAACCCCAGAAACTAGCATCAACATTCCTTTTATTTCTCAAGGGTCAGATGGGCCACTACACATGGACGAAAAGCTTACACGTACTAAGCTTGAAGAAATTGCACACGAGTATGTTGATAAATCAATTGAAATAACCAAGCGTGCATTGGAAGCTTCTGGTTTTAAAAAAGAAGATATTGATGAAATTATTCTAGTTGGTGGCCAGACAAGAATGCCAGCTATTCAAAACGCAGTAAAAGAACTGTTCGGCAAGGAACCAAACCGTACTATTAACCCAGATGAAGTTGTGGCTCTTGGTGCCGCTATCCAGGCTGGGATCTTTCAGGGAGACGTGCAAGACATAACTCTAGTAGATGTAATCCCACTCTCTTTAGGTATAGAGACAATGGGAACCGTAAATACTAAAGTTATTGAAAAAAATACTCATATTCCAACTAAGAAACAACAGGTTTTCTCAACAGCAGCTGATAATCAAACTTCGACTGAAATTCACATTGTCCAAGGAGAGCGGCCAATGGCAAACGACAATAAATCCCTTGGAAAATTTGTTCTCGACGGAATTCCCCCAGCTCCGCGTGGAGTCCCTCAGGTAGAAGTTACTTTTGATGTCGACAGTAACGGAGTACTAAACGTAACTGCTAAAGACAAATCTACTGGTAAAGAACAATCTATCCGAATAGAAGCTAACTCTGGACTCACAGAAGAAGACATTGAACGTATGAAGAAAGAGGCGGAGGAGCACGCAGGGGAAGATGAAAAAAAGAAAGAACTTATTGAAGCTAAGAACCAAGCTGAACAAATGGTTTACACAGCGGAAAAGTCTCTTAAGGATCATGAGAAGGAGGTCCCAGAAGACGTCAAGACTGAAATTAACGAGAAAATAAAAAACGTTAATGAAGTTAAAGACAAAGACGACAGAGATGAAATTCAAAAAGTTGTGGAGGAGTTAACTACTTCACTACAAAAAATTGGTGAGATTATGCAAAAGGCAGCTGAGGAAGCTAAGAAAACAGGTGATGAAAATCCGGCTGAACAAAAAGAAGATGAGCCGGTCGTTCATGATGCTGAAGAATCCGAAAAAAAAGACGTCGATAGCAAATAGCTAAAACATCTTGACCAAGTTCTATTCGTAGACTCCTTACGCACTTGAGAAAGACAGCTTAATTATCAAATTCACTTATGAAAGACTATTACGAAATACTAGGCTTAGAGAAAGGTGTTCCAAAAGACGAGGTGAAAAAGGCTTTCCGTAAATTGGCTGCAAAGTATCATCCTGACAAGAAGACCGGTGACGAAGATAAATATAAAGAAATCACTGAGGCCTATGCTGTTCTTGGTGATGAAAAGAAAAAGGCTGAGTATGACACCTACGGACACTCCTTTAGTGGCGGAGGGCAGGGAGGCGGCGGGTTTAATTGGCAAGATTTTCAAGGTCAAGGCGGTGGACAGAGTTTTGAATTTGACCTCAACGATATATTTCAAAACTTTGGCTTTGGCGGCGAACGTCAGCAACCAGCTCGTGGCCGTGATGTTTCAATCGACATTAATCTTAAGTTTGATGAGTCAATTTTCGGAGTCACTCGTAAAGTTCTTATTACCAAAAATAATACCTGTAAAGAGTGCACTGGGAGCGGTGCTAAAAAAGGTACTAGTCTTGATACTTGCAATACATGTAACGGTCAGGGAAAAATTCGAGAAAACCGTCAAAGTGTCATGGGTAGTTTTTCTACAGTACGCGAATGTTCTACTTGTCGCGGAACTGGAAAAATTCCAAAGAATCGCTGTTCCACTTGTGTGGGTGCCGGTGTAGCCAGAACAGAAGAAGAAATTTCTATCAATGTTCCAGCCGGGATTCAAAATGGAGAAGTAATCCGTATGACAGGACAAGGCGAAGCGACACCAGGAGGTCAACCTGGTGACATGTACATAAAAGTCCATGTAGAATCTCATCAGACAATTAAACGTGAAGGTTCAACACTTACCACCAAGCTACCAATCAAACTCACTGACGCTCTTCTGGGAGCTACCTACACGGTTGAAACTCTTGACGAGACAGTTAATATTAAAATCCCTGCAGGAATAACTCACGGGGAGCTAATTCGTATTAAAGAAAAAGGGGTCCCGGTTGAACGCGGCAGGGGGGACTTCATGGTAAAAATCTCTATTGAGACTCCAAAAAAACTATCAAAAAAGGCGCAAAAATTAGTGGAGGACCTACAGGGAGAAGGAATTTAGCACAACCTCTAGAACTTTTTAGAAATAGCTCATTAGTAATCTGTTACAAATGAGCTATTTTTGTGATTGCCGTTCATAGTTATGTCAATACTTAACTATTTATAAGTCTGCGCACTTTAAAAGTTTGATACTATGGAAGTATGCCTCAACAATCTACGCGATTTGATTTTGAAAATAAGAAGATTCCACTGAGTAGTTTTGCTTTGCACGAACAGATAATCGAAGATAGGGGCAGCCAGTACTCGGTGAGTTTTGGGTTAGTAAAAGGAAGGGAAGACATCAAACTATTCATAAAGCAGCTAAAGAAAAACAAGAAATATGCTAAAGCCACCCACAATAGTTGGGCAGCAAGAATTTCAAACGAAGGTGCGATTTACGAAACTAAATCAGACGATGGTGAGACAGGCTCAGGGATGGTTATCTTAAGGATAATGCAAAAAGAAGAAGTGAGTGACTGTGTGATTTGCGTTACACGATGGTTCGGAGGAGTTAAACTAATGGGAGACAGATTCAAGCATGTCCAAGACGCCACCAAATATGCAATTGCACAGATGTAAACAAATTGTTTAAAGTATTGATTTTTTAATCGAAAGATGCACTATAATAGATATATGGACTGGGGATACATATTAAACTTCTTATATGAAATTGCATATCTACTTGGAGTCTTTGGATTTTTTTTGTTTTTTTCAATATTTAAAGGTAGGCAGGCAATAATAAATGTTACTGTTGGTTTGTATTTAGCCCTATTGATTTCAATAGAATTTCCAGGTTACGATGTGATTTTTAGAAGTATAGAAAGTACAGCATCATTAGCTGCAGCAAAATTAACTTTTTTTGCTCTCATAACACTCCTCACTACAATTCTTTGTTACCGAATCATGCCTGATGAATTTAGAGAAGAAAATTTTGAAAGCCTGGGTAAAAAATTACTACTAGCGGCTGGTGCTTCTATTCTAGTGATGACTTTTAGTTTCAACGTCCTTCCAGTGACAGAATTCCTCACCCCTGGCACTCCACTCCAATTAATCTTTGCTCCCGAAACCTACTACTTCTGGTGGCTCCTAGTACCACTAGTAATTTTGTATGTTGTATAATGGAAGTATACCTATTTACACTTAGTGAATATAAATTGTAATTAAATCAATAATATATCTCGGTATTGTTCAAAAGTAAATTTGTTATCGATATAATATGTTATAATATTCTAAATAATTTTTTTATATATGAAAACAGTACAATTCGGCTTGCATTATATGCTTGATGGATACGGAGCATCTCGCGAGCTTCTTAAAGACAAAGATGCATTACTTAATATTCTAAAGACTTTACCTACTGAAATGGGGATGCATACTATTTGTGAACCAGTGGTAGTTGAAGTTGGTCCAAAAAACGATAAAGACCCAGGAGGGTTAAGCGGCTTTGTTTTGATTGCCGAGAGTCACATAAGTTTTCACACATTTCCAAATCGTGGTTTTGTCACAATTGACGTTTATACATGTCAAAATGAACTTGATACTGATAAATTGACGAAGAAATTTACTGAAGCTTTTCAACTTACAGAAGTTGACGAATCAGTTATGGCAAGGGGAACAAAGTACCCTATAGATAACATTTACTAATATTTAGTCACACTTATGAAATTAAATAAAAAACAAAAAACGCAGAAGGCAGATTTGCTTTCGAGAGCAGTTGGTCATTTTGATATAAAAAAACACGATACGCGAGATATTGTAAAAGCAATGGCAAAGATGTCCTTTTCTGCCCGTGATCTATCGCGAGCATGTGAAATATACGATTTAATGCTTCGAGATAACAACTCTGCCGTTATTCTTTCCCTAGCTGGTAGCACTAGTGCTGCGGGATGTCTTGATGTTTACACTGAAATGGTAGAAAGCAATATGGTAGACGCTATTGTGGCAACAGGAGCTTCCATAATTGACATGGACTTTTTCGAAGCACTCGGCTTTAAGCATTATCAAGGTAGTTCTAAAGAGGACGATGCAAAACTTAGAGAGTTGTATATAGACCGAATTTATGACACCTACATTGACGAAGTTGAACTACAAGAAGTAGATTTAACAATAAAGGAAATTGCTGATAGTCTAGAAAAACGACCTTACTCCTCACAAGAATTTATTTGGGAGATGGGTAAGTGGATGTCAAAAAATCCAAAAAGGGTTAAAAAATCTGGATCACTTATTGAATTAGCTTACAAATACAATGTACCTATTTTCTGTCCAGCATTCTCTGATTGTAGTGCCGGGTTTGGTCTAGTGGCACATCAGGTAGAGAATCCAGACTCGTACTTATCAATTGACTCTGTAAAAGATTTTCACGATTTAACAAAAATAAAGCTAGATTCAGGTAACACTGGGGTAGTGTACATTGGAGGAGGGGTACCCAAAAACTTTACTAACGATATAGTTATATGTGCTGAAATCTTGGGTACAAACGTACCAATGCACAAGTACACTATCCAATTAACCGTTGCGGACGAACGAGATGGTGCGCTGTCAGGATCAACCCTAAAAGAAGCTCATTCCTGGGGTAAGGTTGGTCTAACTTACGAGCAGATGGTGTTCTCAGAAGCAACGATTTCGCTTCCAATCTTAGCCGGACACGCTTATCATTCTGGAGGATGGAAACGACGAAGACGTAGAAATTACGTAAAGCTACTGCAGAAGTAGACGTAACATTTCAAAAATAGTTAAATTTGAAAAAATCTAAAATATTTACTAATTGTATTCATTTGTCGTGAATTGTGTGGAGCTAGAGAATCTATCCTTTGCAAAAAAAACATGGCCTATGTTTTGCGACATTAATTGCAATTGGTATATTATATTACTCACAAACAGCTAGAGAATATCCCATGTCAGCGAACTTTGTAGACGTAGAAATTGACAATACTTAAATATAATGTATAACCAGCACAGAATAAATAATTTTGGAGATTGACATGGGAACATTACTTGCTTCAATAGGTGCGGCATTCATAGCTCTAACATTGGTTTTCGACAAGTTAACACTTGGAGATTTTTACAAGGAAAGCACAAAAACAGCTTGGTTCGTGAGCTCTGTACTAGGATCAGTTATAGGTTTGACCGCAACCTTCATCGGATGGTTATTATTTAGCGATCCCCAAACTATAATCGGGCACGTTTTTGAATTGGTCAACGGACACGTATACTTACTTATACTATCGGTACTAGTCGGGACAATCGCTGCATTAGCGCTACTCTCTTACTTCTACTGTTTTGCGACTGGTTCAGTATCTACCACGGTAGGCATTGTAATTGCCGCTACACCAATCTTTGTTTTTGTAACCCAGAAAATCTTTTTTTCTGAGAACTGGTTGTTGTTTGAAGTTGTAAGTGTGGTATTGACGGTCATTGGTATACTGATCTATGAATGGCTAGAGAAGGAAGATTTAGAAGACGAACCTGGAGAAGAAGGAGAAGCTGTAGAGGCTTCTGCAGGCAGAAGTACATTTTTTAACCTTCCTGTTATTACGCTCATTTTATTTAGTACTTTCTATTTAGTACTGATTGACTGGGTTTTATCTACCATTGTAATCACAGCAAACGTCACAGCGATTGAAGCTTCATTTATAGCATTACCTTTTTACTGGTTAGGATTTGGAGTTGGTATAATAAATCTAGGATTCAACGAAGTTCGTTCTTTTCTTAGTTCAGAGTCGTTAAGGAGAGTTCACTTTATCTTTTTAATTTTTGCAATAGAAATTATCGGGGCTGGATTTTACTTCTTTGAACAACTCGCCATCGCTGAACTTGATGTTACGTTAGCAACTCTGATAATCGGTGCGCACGTTGTAGCGGTATGGATAATGGATATTTACATTAGAAATCGATACCAATACTACAAAGACAAGGGAGAAAGTGTGACAAAAGTATTTTTCTTTCGGACGCCCACTGAAAGTTTAATTGCATATGATAAGTCGCGACGTACGATATTCCTTCAGCTCTGTGCCATTGGCATAGTTCTGACCGGACTTGCACTTTGGCCTTAAGCTTTATACCGAACCAATTGGTTCGGTATATTTTTATGTAGATAATTATTAGAATAATCTACATAAAGGAGCTATAATAAAAGTGTGTCAAATAAAAATAATGTAGCACTTGAAAAGTATTCAGTTTTATTTTTTCTAGTTTTTCTAACATTTATTTGCTTTTCTTTAGCGGCTACCTATTATCGCTACGTAATTATTGAGGACTATGAGGTCTTTGTTGAATTTGATGAAAACGGTGACATATTGCTAATTGAGTAAATATCATGAATCCTATTGACTACGTCTTACAAGACACACTGATGTGTGAATGGGATACAACCCTTTATCTTCTCTTTTCACAAAATGTTGAACCCTTAGTTTATTACTCCCATCTTTTTCCTGCTTTAGCTATTCTAATACTCGCAATTACGATTTCGTTACGTAGTTTCTATAAACTCACTACAAAAATATTTTTTACAATAGCAACGCTGTACGTACTATTTTCAATATTTGATTTAATTCTTTGGGCAACACCGGAACCTGGATTGATAATGTTTTATTGGTCTGCTCTTACATATATTGAGCCGCTAATATATGCAGGTGTCTTATATCTTTTTTTAGTACTCATACGACAGAAAGATATTAATATTAAATCTAAATTATTTATTGGGATGCTTTTTGTCCCAATTATTTTACTTGGGCCCACTTCACTAAATCTGGCAGGTTTCGATTATACAAACTGCTGGCGCTTGGCCATTGAAGCACCACTTGCAACCTACTACACGTACATAATTGAAGTTGTATTTTCGATATGGATACTTGTTACCGGAATTAAAGCTCTTAATCAGACTAAAAATCCCGACTTCAGAAAAAGCATTAAATACTTAATGATAGGAACATTATCATTTCTTGTAGCTTTCTCGTCAGGTAACATATTTGGCACCTTGCTCCAAAGTGCCTTGGGCGAGGACGCCTGGGTAATCGGTCAGTATGGATTGTTTGGAATGCCGATTTTTCTCGCGATGATCATGTACCTAATGGTAAGGTACGAAATCTTCTCGGCAAGAATGATTTACGCTGAAGCCTTGTTACTATCAACTTTTCTAGCGATCACGTCCTTACTATTTCTCCCGAACATCGATATGGCGAGACAGGTTACACTTTTAACTTTATTACTATTTACAATATTAGGTTACTTTCTGCTTAGCGGGATCAAGAACGACATTTCGCAAAGAAAACAAATTGAAAAGTTGGCGGAACGGCTTGAAAAAGCTAATGACCGTCTTAAGCAACTTGATAAGCTCAAATCAGAGTTTGTCTCTATCGCTTCGCACCAACTACGTAGTCCACTAACGTCCATCCGTGGCTATGCTTCTATGTTACTTGAAGGTAGCTATGGGCCAGTCACAGCTAAAATAAAGGAGCCGCTCGAAAGAATCGATATTTCCTCGAAATTGATGGCGTTGGGTATTGATGACTATTTAAATGTTTCCAGGATTGAAACAGGAAACATGAAGTACAACAAAGCTGACTTTAATCTTCGAGATGAAGTTGAACATGTATGCGATGACTTACGATCTGACGCGATTAAAAGAGGGTTAGCGCTTCTGTACCGCACGGATATAAATAGTCAAGGTGTTATTAATGCCGACCTGGGTAAAACAGTTCAAATTGTTCAAAATCTAATTCACAATTCAATAAAATACACGGAAAAGGGAACAGTTAAAATTTTAGTACGCGACGATATTAACAAAAAAAAGATTTACGTTGATATTATAGATACGGGCATTGGCATAAACGAAGAAACAATCCAGACTCTCTTCCAAAAATTTGAGCGAGCAGACAATGCTAATAGTGTGAATATTCACGGCACTGGTCTTGGGCTGTATGTAGCACAAAAGATGGCTGAAGCAATGGACGGAACTATTACAGTTCATTCTGAAGGAGACGGTAAAGGTTCCGTATTCACTCTGGAGATGCCTTTGGCGCTATAATGCTCTTACTTAGGACTAATTATGACCATCGTGTTCCAAATTTCATTTATGATACTATTGTCAACATATGAATACAGGTAAAAAACGACTACTGACAGGATTGCAGCCATCGGGTACGCTACATATCGGAAACTACTTTGGTGCACTGAAACCCTTTGCCGATATTTACAAAGAGTTCGATAGCTTTCTTATGGTAGCTGACTACCACGCTCTAACTAGCTTACGTGACCCAGAAATACTTAGAACAAATGTACTTAATATAGTTCGAGATTACCTTGCTGTCGGAATTGATCCGACCAAAGCTGTTATTTTCAGACAATCTGACAATCAGGATCATACTGAACTTGGTTGGATTCTTGACTGTATGGTTACCGTACCTTTTCTCCAACAGGCTCACTCATACAAAGACAAGGTCACAAATGGTATTGAACCTAACGCAGGACTTTTTACCTATCCAATGCTCCAAGCGGCAGATATTGCTCTTTATGATACTGATGTAGTGCCCGTAGGAGAAGACCAACGCCAACATCTTGAGTACACAAGAGAAGCAGTAGGGAAGTTTAATCGAACCTTTGGTGAAGTGCTAAAAGAGCCAAAGGAAATGATTCTTGACCGAGTCGGCATAGTACCCGGAATTGATGGTAAGAAAATGAGTAAAAGCTACGGCAATACCATTCCACTATTTGGTACTACAGAGGAAATTGAAAAAGCAGTTATGAGCATTGTGACCGACTCTTCAGGTGAGCGTCCAGAAAATGTTTATGCCATCCACAGATTACTTAAATCAGCTGACGAACTTGACTCACTTTATGAGGATCACAAGGGCAGATATGGAGATTTAAAAAAATTCTTATCTGTTGACCTCGATACCTTTATTAAACCCATGCGTGAAAAACGGGCCGAAATCACCGACGAGAAAGTGAAAGAGGTACTATTAACTGGAGCTATAAAAGCTAAAATGATTTCCAATCAAACCTTATCGAAAGTAAGACAAGCAGTTGGAATTAATTTAGATTGACATAGTTGAATACTATGGTACAATAAGCT
>JBLIOC010000002.1:0-61107 GCA_047639355.1 Minisyncoccia bacterium
AGAGCAGCTTTTTAAGATTATATTTTCGAGGTCCACGAGGACTCGAAAAGCTTTTGAGTCAGATTGTGAGCGAAGCAAAACAATCTGTCCAAAAGGTATACTGGTCATGTAATGACCGAGATTCCTCGTGGACCCGCAAAATTAGGAAGAATAAAACGGAGTTTTAGATGACATAATTTTCAGGTCCACGTGGACTCGAAAAGCTTTTGAGGTAGATTTGACTGAAAGGAGAATATATCCAAAAGGTATACTGGTCATGTAATGACCGAGATTCCTCATGGACCCACAAAATTCGGAAGAATAAAACGGAGTTTTTAATGACATAATTTTCAGGTCCACGTGGACTCGAAAAGGTTGCCAGATATTTTGTGACGCAGGAGCAAAATATCTGGCAACCTATACTGGTCATGTAATGACCGAGACTCCTCGTGGACCCGCATGTAGAAAATAGCTGCATTTGCAAGCTATTTTCTTTTTCCCGAAGATATATTTCAGAACTTTCACTTGCATTCATACTCAGCGTTGTGCATAATATAAACATCACGACGAAAAGGGGCCCAAACGGAGAAATACCGCAAGGCCCCCTTTTCTTTTCTCTACCTCTTTATTTTCTTGAGTGTCCCTGGATTTGAAAGATCTGCAAAATACTTACGGGTGATGACTTTATACAAAGAAGACGCGTAGCGTTGCTTTGGAAACAGTATTTTTTCAAACTTATTTTCCTCAATCAAGAAATCTACCAACATTCGATAGTCACCATCACCAGAGACCAGTACGACCTTATCAAAATCTTCTTGCTTATACACACGTTTCATTATCGAGAAGATGATATCTGAGTCAACATTTCCTTTTTTAGTTCCTTTCACAGCAGCATTATGCTTACGGAACACTAGAATGAAACCTGCAGATTGAACAGCTTCGTAAAGCGTCTGGTATTGCTGCTCATCTTGCACGTAACCATGATAATAATATGCTTTCTTCACGCCATATCGTTCTGCAAGAAATACACGGAACTTTTGTAAATCTACGTACCACTCAGGGTCACGCTTTGTTGTACCCAAATGAAGGTTCCGACCGTCTATATAACAAATGTTGTTTCCTGTACTTTTCATATTTATCCATGGCACCAAACTTTGAAGAGCTTCAATACTACTCCTGATACACTCCCTCTCCCTATAAAGTTCTGAAAGCCAGGTTTTTTGCCTACCCTATAACCCTAAAGGATTTTAACTATTAGAGCAATTTATTACCGTATACCAAAGTCTGCCATCTATCATTCCGTCTTCAAGGACTGCTTGCATAACCGTATCAACCAACAACCAGGCAGATAGAACAATCACCAATCCGATTAATGCATTCATTATCTTACTCTTAGCTGCACTTTTGGCTGCTGGATTTCCTCCAGAGGTTGCAAGCCCGAAACCTGCTATCGCTACAATTATCGAAAATACCACCAACAAAACTCCAATTAACCACGTTACTATAGTGTTTCCCATAGCCATGAGGGCACAAAGGTCGCAAGGGTTCGTTGTCGTCCCGTCGCAAGCGACAAGCGGGGCGGCCGAAGCTACGCTTGGCATGATTATTAAAATAATCAGAGCTATTAGTGGTAAATATTTCATATTGAAATAATAGCACAGTGGTACTATGAATAATGTCTAATATGTGATATTTTGTTCCCATCTGCAACAATGCAGTGTTACAAACAAATATTCGCGTCGGTGGCAGAGTGGTCAATTGCAGGAGACTGTAAATCTCCCGGATTTATCCTACGCAGGTTCAAATCCTGCTCGGCGCACATTTTTAAGCACCCTTTGGGTGCTTTTAATATGAGCGCCGAGAGAAAGCTCTGGGAGAGCTTTCGTCAGGATTTGAAAAGCTTTTGAGGTAGATTTGACTAAAAGGAGAATATATCCAAAAGGTATACTGGTTGTGTAACAACCAAAATTCCTGCTCGGCACACAAATTTAAAACGGCTTAGCCGTTTTTTTTGCGCCGAGAGAGTGACTCAATGTCACTCACGTCAGGATTTGAAGAGGTTGCCAGACTATTTTCGACCGAAGGGAGAAAATATCGACTGTCAATTGAGTGAGTGAAATAGAAATTTATTTATATTTCCGAACGAAAGCAGACAGAAAGCTTTGCTTACAACCTGTACCGAAACTGTAAGTTTCAAAATTCCTACTTGGCGCACAAAGAATAATAAATGTCTATACCTGCACTTCAAAATTAGAAGTGTTTACTGTATAGTAGTCAATTATGAAATCAGTTGGTCCAATTCCACTAAGTAAGAGAACGATGGATATCGTAATCAGCTTAATCATACTCACCATATCCCTCCCTTTTACACTTTCAGTGTTACTGCTTATTAAAATTACGCAGATCTTTAGCTTGCGTCCTTTTGATCCATTGTTCTTCATGGACGAAAGATATTCTCACGGTAAGCTAATCTCACTGTATAAATTTAATATTTTTAAATACGACCTAATTTTAGAGGCTAGAGCAAGAGGTGAATTATTCAAACTAAAAAATTTGAAAAAAATGGTGGCGTCACTTGGATAGGATGGATTCTTAAACAGATATACATGGACGAATTGCCACAATTATACAATGTTCTCATAGGAGAAATGAGTTTAGTAGGACCTAGACCAGTAAACAAAGAAGTTTTTAACGAGATGATGGCAGCTGGCATTGACCACAAAGCAAAAGTCAGAGCTGGTATGACAGGCAGCTACCAATCATACAAACGAGTTGCCGGAAAAAATGCCAATGAACTTGACCGTGAATATATAGAGCATTATCTAAACAAACCCTGGTATACACTTTTATGGTTTGATATCAAGATTATTTTGAGAACCTTAAAAGTTATAGTCAAAGCGGAAGGTGTATAAATTTGTCTTTGCCTAGATAACGCTAAATCCTTCTGACATACTTATAAGTACTGCTTAATAAAAAACCGCAGAGTGGCGGTTTTTTATTAAGCAGTAACAGCCTGCTTTTTCTTTGCTGTTGGTTTAGCAACTGTTTTAGCGGGCGTCTTACGGCGGCCTTTCTTCTTTATGTCGAAGTTGAGTTCTCCTTTTTTCATAGTCACCTTAACGGTTCCACCTTGAAGCATTCCTTCACCCACCATCATATTGGCTATCGGTGTCAGAATCTTACTCTGAATTAGGCGTCGTAGTGGTCGAGCGCCGAATTTTGGATCATAACCTTCTTTAGCAAGATAGTCACGTGCATCTTTTGCAATAGTCAGAGCTATTTCCTTCTTTTTAAGACGAGCAACAACGTCATCTACCTGTAAATCAACAATCTGTGTAATCGCTTCTGGTGTAAGCAGGTCAAAAGTAATAATTTCATCAAGTCGATTGAGAAACTCTGGTCGGAAATACTGCTTCAAACTTTCAATCACCTTATCTTTGGCTTGTGTATATTGAGCGTTGTGTCCATGATCTACGGTAAAGCCAAAATTTGACATGCGGTCGATATGTTCGGCTCCAATGTTCGAAGTCATAATAATAACTGTATTTTTGAAGTTCACTTTCCGACCCTTAGCGTCAGTCAGATGACCAGAGTCGAGTACCTGCAAAAGAATATTGAATACTTCTGGATGTGCTTTCTCCACCTCATCAAGCAAAATGACAGCGTAAGGTCGGTGACGGACTCGTTCAGTAATAGAACCTCCCTCGTCGTGACCAACGTACCCTGGCGGTGAACCAATGATTTTTGAAACTGAGTGTTTTTCCATGTACTCAGACATATCGATTCGCAAAAGTGCATCAGGATCACTAAACATGAATTCTGACAACGCCTTTGAAAGTTCCGTTTTCCCAACTCCAGTTGGCCCTAAGAAAAGGAATGAACCAATCGGACGGTTCGGGTCAGCAATTCCTGCTCTAGCACGTTTAATAGCGTCAGCTACCAACTTCACAGCATTATTCTGACCAATAACCTTCTCATGCAACACATCATCAATTCGTGCCAACTTCTGAACCTCAGCCTCGAGCATGCGTGAGACAGGAATACCGGTCCACCTAGATACGACCATAGCAATGTCTTCTTCGGTCACCTCTTCTTTTATTAGACGACGGGTACGTTGAAGTTTCTTAAGTCGCTTCAATTTAACATCAAGTTCTTTTTGCATTGAAGGCACCGTATCGTAACGAATTTCAGCAGCGCGAGTTAGGTCAGCAGCTGCTTCTGCATTGTCTGCCTCGACTCGTAGCTCATCAAGACTTTTCTTTATCTTACTGATTTCCCCAAGAGCTTTTTTCTCGTTATTCCATTTAGTTTCGAGATTTGAAGTAGTTTCCTTATATTCTCCGATTTCTTTCTCGATTTCTTTTATGCGGCCTTTAACTTTCTTTTTATTAGTAGTAGTTTCAACTTCTTTACGGAGGGCTTCGCGTTCTATTTCTAATCGGCGAATCAGACGGTCGGTTTCTACTAATTCTTCTGGTTTGTTCTCAAGTGAAATACGCATTGCGGCCGCTGCCTCGTCGATGAGGTCCACAGCCTTGTCCGGCAAGAACCGGTCGGTAATGTAACGGGAAGAAAGATTTACTGCAGACACTAAAGCGTCGTCAGTAATCCTCACCCCGTGATAAAGTTCATACTTTTCAGCTAGTCCTCGCAGAATCGCCACCGCGTCCTCGATATTTGGTTCATTTACAAAAACTGGTTGAAAGCGACGCGTAAGCGCTGGATCACGTTCTATATGCTTTTGGTACTCTTTTAGAGTGGTAGCGCCAATAACACGAATTTCGCCACGGGCGAGAGCGGGCTTCAACATGTTTGAAGCGTCCATTGACCCATCGGCCTGACCAGCTCCGACGATGGTGTGGAGCTCATCAATAAACAGGATGATTTGTCCATTAGCACTTTCGACTTCCTTCATAACAGACTTAAGTCGTTCTTCAAATTCACCGCGGAACTTAGTACCAGCCACTAGTAAACCTAAGTCGAGTGAAAGGATTTCTTTTCCCTTAACTGATTCTGGCACCTGACCAAGTGCAATTTGCTGGGCCAGTCCCTCGGCAATTGCTGTCTTTCCTACTCCTGCTTCTCCGATAAGAACCGGATTATTCTTTGTGCGACGAGAAAGTATCTGTATGACTCGCTGGATTTCAATATCACGTCCTATAACTGGGTCAACTTTATTTTCCTGGGCGAGCTTGGTGAGATTGCGAGTGTACTTGGCAAGCGTTCGATACTTTTTGGGTGATTGCGCATCACTAACATTACTTTCACGTAATTCCGTAATCGCTTCCCTTACCCTTTTCTTATCAACGCTGGTTTGCTGCATAATATCGATAGCGGGACCAGGATGCTCAAGAGCTGACACAAAAAGATGCTCTACTCCTACGTACGAATCACCTAACTCTTCGGCGAAGGTGCCAGAAAACTCCAAAGCCTTGGCTAGCTCGGGGGTTAGATAGAGTTGGTAGGATTGCGAAATAGTTGTCTGTACCTCAGGTGTTTCTAGTCCTTCAAGAAGTAAATCGGTAAACGCAATCACATCGATATCGAGTTTATCAAGAATGGCTATTACAGCACTCTCGTCTTGCATAGCAAGAGCAGTCAAGAGATGAACTGAGCTGACATGGTTTTGACCTCGTTCGATAGCTAGCTCATGAGCTTTTCTGATTGCTTCCTTGGCTTTGGTTGTAAAATTGTGAAAATTCGGCATATTCTTTATATTCATTATACGTCACCGGTAGTCAATCTGAGAGTCTTTTATACTGAAGGTTTACCGATACTCAATACTACGTACTGTTATCAACTATATTGCAACGAAATTAATATCGAGTCAACTTTTGCATCTGGTTTATATGCGTAGCTAAAACATTAGCCAGTTCTCTGAGGTCTTCTTCTTTAGTATCTGGACCAAGTGATAAACGAAGAGTTGACGAGGCCCGGGCCGAGTCGGCAGAAATCTCTCCCACCACAACACTTTCTCCCCCGCCCGCACCTGCGCAAGCCGACTTAGTACTAACTGCAAACCCTTTACTGTCTAAAACAACTACTGTGTACTCGGTATCTAATCCAGGAATCGAAATATTAATATTGTTAGCTAGTCGAAACTCTCCCTCTCCACCGTTAAGTACTGCTCCCGGGATAGTTTCCAGTAGTAACTTAATTCCACCATTTCGCACCTCAGATACCTTTTCAACTCGTTCACGCCACGCTGATTGAGCTTCTCTAAAAGCGACACCTGCGCCGACAATACCAGAAACATTTTCAGTTCCTGGACGTAATCCCTGCTCTTGTCCGCCACCAAACATTATTGGAAGGATTTCTGCTCGACGACTCCTTACCACCACCCCGATACCTTTAGGACCACAGCACTTAGTGGCATCAAGAACGAGGAAGTCGGCACCTACGCTATCAAACTGACAAGGAAGCCATAGCGGAGCTTGAGCTGCATCAACATGAAAATAAATATTACTTCCGTTTTGCTCCTCTGCTTCACGTATTACCTTTCGAATACTATGAAGTGCCTGCACAGTACCAATTTCACTATTTGCATATGCACATGACACGAGCACGGTCTTCTCAGATAAGATTTCGCGTAAGTGTGACAGTTCAACACGACCAATTCCATCGACTCGGACATATTTAACCTTCACACCCAGTTCTTCGAGGCGGCCCATGATCTTCCCAATGGAAGGATGTTCTATACGAGTAGTGATTACTTCCATAGATGAATAGTCACGACCCTGGCGATATAGCGCCTCGACTACCCCAAAAATAACCAAATTATTTCCCTCAGTTCCGCCACCAGTAAAAGTAACAAACTCTGGACGAACCTGGACCGACCCAGCCACTTGAACGCGGGCATTCTCTACCGCCTGACGCGACAACACCCCTTCTTTATGAATTGCGCTAGGATTTCCAAATTCAGTGCGTAAAAATGGCTCCATGGCCAAAAAAGCTTGCTCTGAGAGAGGTGTGGCCGCAGCCCAATCAAGATATACACGTTTATTTTTCTTTCCAAACATAATTTAGTCGAATCATGACACAAGGTGCGAAAAGTGCAAACGTAATGATGCTTTTAGACAAAAAAAATAAACCCCATCCGAAGATGGGGTGCTTAACAAAATAAAGGACTATGTAGTTAGTTTTTCTTTGTGTCTGGGTGAGGTAAGGGTTTCCATTGATCAAACGAAGACAATCCCTTTAATCCCTAATTTCAATGGATAAAACATCTTAAGGGCACGTCTAATATTTACGAAACCTACCAACGGAACACAATAATCGATAGCGACCTCACTGTACAGAAAATCACCTTCGATCATACGTTGCAGACAATTTACACATTGCAGATGCACTCCGCGTGGTTCACGCTTTCTTAAACGTGGTTTTTTTAAAATTTGCCTATTCATATGCATCGATACTGTGGTGACAATCTGTCTGGCACACTCATGATCTTCAGCATAGAAGACACACGAACCAATACGGTCTTTTTTTTTCCAATGAGTCCGTTCCTTTCTGAAATAAACTTGAAAAAGCATACAAATCCTCCTCTAATTAATTGGGTTGGGTTTATGCAAACCCCATCAAGAATGGTGACACGTATAGATATAATTGTCCATATCTGTTATACTCGCAAGCAATTGTTTATTAGTAGCGCCTTGATAGGCGTTTTTATGGATGGAGCAAGTCACAACCGCAATCACAACAAGATATGGCAAAAAATGAATGAGTAAAGGAGTATAACGACTATTACGAATTTAGTTCCGAATTGACGGCTTCAGCCCGCCGCCAATTCCTGGAACATCGACGTCCAAAGGAAACAAAAATACATTATTATGGCAAAAAAGAAAACACAACAAACTCCAAACATCATCAAGCGGCCGCCGGTCGTAGTAGTTATGGGTCATATTGACCACGGCAAATCAACTCTACTCGATACAATTCGAAAAAGTAACATTGTCGATGCTGAAGCTGGAGGCATAACTCAGCACCTATCTGCTTATGTTGTACCCCACAAGACTAAAGATGGTGCAGAAGAAACAATAACCTTTCTTGATACACCTGGCCACGCAGCCTTCCAAAAGATGCGTTTACGTGGCGCTGACGTCGCAGACGTGGCTATCTTGGTGGTTTCTGCCGAAGATGGTGTGAAACCGCAAACTCTTGAAGCTCTAGAATCAATCAAACAAGCTGGTATTCCTTACGTAGTTGCTATCAATAAAATCGACAAACCAGGAGCGGACATTCCAAAGACACAAGCAAGTCTAGTTGAGAAAGAGATATACATAGAAGGTATGGGCGGTGACATTCCTTGGGCACCAATTTCAGCTAAAAGCGGCGACGGAATTAATGACCTTCTAGATCTAGTGATTCTTTCCGCCGATATAGCAGAGCTTAAAGGCGACGAAAGTGCATCAGCTATAGGAAAAGTTATTGAAGGAAAAATGGACCCTAAACGGGGAAACACAGCAACACTTTTGGTTACAAACGGAACACTCAAAAGTGGTCAATTTGTAGTAGCTGGAAAAACTTTTTCACCAGTACGTATAATGGAGGATTTTATGGGCAAGTCTGTAAAAGAAGCTAGTCTTTCAGCTCCGATTAGGATTGTGGGCTTTACAGACATCCCTGAAGTTGGAAGCGAATTCACTACAGTAGCTAGTAAGAAAGAAGCTGAGGCAGCAATTCTTGAAGTCCATACAGAGAAAAAAATTGAGGCTCCCTATGAACGTCCAATTCTTCCTGTGGTGCCAATCCTAATCAAAGCAGACGTACTTGGAACTATCGAAGCAATCGAGCACGAACTTGAAAAATTTGAATCAGATCGTATTATTGTCAAAATTATTGATACAGGAGTTGGCGATATTTCAGTAAGCGATGTGCAAAATGTCAGCGCTACCGAGAATGCAATTATTGTCGGATTCAATGTAAAAGTAGGCCGTCCAGCTAAAGACTTGGCGGACCGCCAAGGGGTTGAGATAAATACCTTTGATATCATTTATGAACTATCTGAATGGCTAAATACCGCTCTCAAAAACCGTACACCGAAAATAGAAGAGTCTGTGGTAACAGGCTCAGTAAAAATACTGAAGCATTTTAGTGCTCAAAAGAACATTAACGTACTAGGCGCACGAGTTGAAGAAGGTGTAATTAAATTGAATCAGCGAGTAACCATCCTTCGTCGTGATATTGAAATTGGTATGGGTACTATCAAAAACATACAGCAGCAGAAATCTGACGTTCAGCAAGTAGACGAAGGAGAATTTGGTTTGCAACTTGAAACAAAAGCCGAAATTGCCCCAGGTGACCACCTAAAACCATTTGACACTGTTGTAACATAATTACTTATGTCATCAGACCGAAAAATTCGCGCTACTGCACTCATCCAAGAATTGGCTGCTACTTTTATTAGACATGAAGCAAACACTAATCCTCTAATTACAGTCACAAGTGTTGATATTTCTCCAGATTTAAGTCGAGCTATTATCTTTGTAACAACAATTCCAGAAGGACGTGAGTCGGACGCTCTAATTTTCCTTAAACGAAATGCGACCAACTTTCGTAATTTTCTTAAGAAGAAAATGCGTATAAAAGTAATCCCCCATATTGAGTTTATGATTGACGCAGGAGAGAAACATCGACAGCACATGGATGAAATGGTTAGAGATATAAATAACAAGGAATAATCATGTCAAAGTGTTAAAAAGGCAGTGGTCAATTCGGATCGCTGCCCTTTTACAAACAAAAGTTTTGAATAGCCGCCAGAATAATGCTACAGTACTGCGTACGAAACAAAGTCCTGGTGGCGAAGTGGTTAACGCATCGGTTTGCAAAACCGACACGCGTGGGTTCGAATCCCACCCAGGACTCACTTGCAAAAAGCAAGCGAATTTCACTCGCCCGGGTGGTGGAATCGGTAGACACGAGGGACTTAAAATCCCTTGCTATTCAAATGGCGTGCGGGTTCAATTCCCGCCCCGGGCACTACTATGCTAGACTTTTCTTATGAAAATCCTTAAAGGTAATTTCGAAATACTTCTGTTGGCAATTGGCATTGTTTTTATATGGCGTGCTATATGGGGACTGTCAGACCTATATCTCTTTCCAGATAATCCAGAGTTGAGCTATATTGTTTCAGCTTCTATGGGAATTATTATCTTGCTACTGACTGGAAAAAAGCCTAAGTCAATCGAGGAGCTGCTCTGACACAGATTGGTATTTTAACTAAAGTTTATTCTTGTGTAATTACTTGTTTTGTCCAAAAAATTATTGTACACTCTCGCAACACGCATGCGCCCTTAGCTCAGTTGGTAGAGCAGCTCCCTCTTAAGGAGACGGTCCAAGGTTCGAGCCCTTGAGGGCGCACACAGGTAAAACAAAACACTATTCATTTGAATAGTGTTTTGTTTTAGAAACTGAACTTCTTCAGTTTCGTGCCTGTGTGCGAGACGGAAGCATATATTTTGCTCGTTCGTAGAGCAAAATACAGCTGAGTCGGGGTCGAGAACACTTAGTAGAATTTGCACGTAGTGCGAAATTATACTTAGTGATTCGTGACCACATTATCGGTATACATAATCAAGAGAGCCCGATTGAGACAGATTCGACCAGCAGGAGAATCTGTCCAATTGGGATACTGGTCTCGTAGAGACAGAGACCCCTTGAGCCCTCACAACGAGTAATTATACTTAGTGATTCGTGGCCACAAAATACAACCCAACACCCTTCCTAGCCCTCTACAAAAAATTCTGCTATACTCTGCCGGCAACCCTGCGCGGGTGGCGAAATTGGTAGACGCGCTAGTTTTAGGCACTAGTGGAGCAATCCATGGAGGTTCAAGTCCTCTCCCGCGCACAAAGAAAACTGCCCTTGTGGCAGTTTTTGTTTGCTCGGGAAGTAAAGTCTGGGAGACTTTACGTGAGGACTTGAAAAGGTTGCCAGCAACTTTGTGAGCGAAGCGATACAAAGTGGCGACAACCTGTACTGAATCTGTAAGATTCAAGTCCTCTCCCGCGCACAAAGAGCGAGGCACGCAATCAACCGAACGTCTCAAATACCAGTAAATGAGCCGTTCGGTGGATTGCGTGCCTCGCTTTTCTCTTTTAGAGAAAACCGTGTATCACACAGGCGTGCGTAGCACGCTACTCGTTTAATTTTTGCTGGAAAAAAGTTCGCGCAAATGCTAGAATTACTACCAAAGGTAAACAAAAAACCAGTCACAAAGTGACTGGTTTTTTGTTTAGAAAGCAAACCGCTTTGCTTTCGTACCTATGTGCGAGACGGAGACATGTTTTTCTCCCCTTTTCTTGGGAGAAAAACAGTCGAGCCGGGTGAAAAAGTCTGAGAGACTTTTGCAAGACCTTGCCAGTCATTTTGGAGTCTGCAAACAGAATGGCGACGAGGTGTACAGAATTCGTAGAATTCGAGAACACTTAGCTTAAGTGTACCCTCGTCTTGGCAAAAGGCTGTCGCTTACGAACGTAAAGATTGTAATAACGCGCTATCACCTTCTTTGAACGTTGAGGAAGCTTATCTACCTGGGCACAACCCCATGAACAGTAGCCATTTCGTTTCTCTATACAATCACCACAACCGATGAAAAGGGTGTGGCAAATTTGGTTCTTGCAGTGGTAATGAGTATCGCTTTTTTCTCTTTTGCACAAATGACAAGTAGAAATAATTTCATCGCTGATACGTTCACCTAACCGTTCGTCAAATACAAAGTTTTTGCCCTTGAACTTATTTGGTAACCCTTGCTGATCTACCTGACGAGCATAGTCAATAATACCGCCCCTTAGGTGTCGCACGTCTTTAAAACCATTATGCTTTAGCCATGCGCTTGCTTTCTCGCACCTAATCCCACCTGTACAGTACATAGCGACCTTTTTGTCTTTATGCTCTTTAAGAAGTTCCGGAGTTTTCTTAAGCTCCTCACGAAACGTCACCACGTTAGGAGTGACAGCACCTTCAAAATGACCAACCTCAGCTTCGTAATAATTTCGCATATCTACAACAACAGCGTCCGGATCGTCAACATAGGCATTCATTTCCTCAGCTGTAAGATACTGGCCGGTTTCGGTTACATCAAACGAAGAATCTTCTAGCCCATCGGCTACGATTTTTTCCTTAACTTTTACCGTGAGTTTAAAAAATGACGGTAACTCCCCTTCTTCAACTGCAATTTTATACGGGATTCTTTGCAGTTCAGGCTGTATTTGTATCCAAGCGTCATATTGGTCCCAATATACCTTTGGGACGTTCATTTGGGCGTTAATGCCCTCGTGAGCTACATATATTCGGCCCAGACAATCAAGGTCAGACCATTTTGCCAAGATACGACTACGGAACTCTTCTGGGTCAGCGATTTTTACATAACGATAAAATGACAAAGTGACACGAGGACGCATATCTGCGGCGGCCGCCTGGCGCTTTTCGGCACGACTTCTAAGGTCACGAGTTTCGCTGGTTTTCATAGTTCAAAATAATACCTTAATGAGTGACCAGAACGCAACCACCTATGCTCTAAACATTATAAAAACGTTACTAAACAACCCAACCTTCATACCCCTTGGCCTTGACTTTTCACTCAATTCATGCTATTATACAAACAGAAAGGATAGATTCCCTATCCAAAGTTATACGCGGCATTCCGTCGCATTGACAACTTAAGGAGAGAAAAATGAATAAATTAACGAAAATCGGCCTGGCTTTAATAGCCATAGGCACAATGGGCGCATCGGCGCTGATGATTGTGTATTGGAGCTTTATTTCTGACTACACGACTGCTATTGTAGCAGCTGTTACCCTAGTAATTATTTGCTACAACTTGACTGGAAGGCAAAGTGAGTTAAACAACCAACCTTCTACAGAAGATCCTGTGCGAGTTGGTAAGTACCTGAGTGTATTTCAGTGGAATCTCATAGTCCGGCCTGTAGTGAGCTTGACTGCAGGAACGATTGTAGCAGCTGTCTTTAAGTTCGCCGATTGGTACATAGAGACTAATGTTATGAACATTTGGATCTTTGCAGGAGTTGCTCTTGGCATGGCGGTGTTTTTTGCTCAAAGTGAAAACGAAGATGAAGTTGTACCAGAATCTTATGGAGCAATGCTGACATTCTGGGGTGTGCGCTTTAAGGCCTATCGTAAGGAAGGACGTTATCCCTGGACTGGCAAGCTTATTGGGTTTGGAAAGTCTCAAACTGTTCATTCAGAAGGAACTGACAAAGATGGTTTTATAAAACTCCTCCCTTTTCCAATTTCAATCTGGAACCAAAAGGATCAGAAAGGGAAAGTGCAGTTGAAAAGTTCAGCACGCGATACTAGCGAGGTGACCACCACGCTTACACTTACCCTCCAACTGCTAGATCCTTACATTTGGATTGACTCTACTGACCCTGCGCTCGACTTAGCTGAACAAGCTAGGACAGCGTTCCGAGCTGCAATCGCCTTCTTTACTGGAGTTGATTGCACTTTAGTCAAAAGCGTATTTGCGAACTTGATGGTTGGACTTCCAATTCTTTCGGTATTTTTACCCAAAACAATTAATGGTTATCCGAAAGGTTCCATGCTAAGAGACAAAGGTGGAGTTTCCATGTATACGGTGATTAAGAAAGGATCTGACGAGACCTCTGTCAAAGAGAAATTTGCTAAACTAATAGACAGTGACGCTGACAGAATAATGCTAGCAGAATGTAATTCAACCCAGGATAGTAGCGTGGTTGATTTTTACATTGCGAAAAGAACTGTTGAAACGGCTTTCGCTGATGTTCTCGATCGCCTTGGTGCCCATCTCGTCAAAGCGGCCGTAGGGAATATCAGCCTTTCAGAAGAGGTTACAAGAGAAGCTAATAAAGCGGCCAGTGAGACGTTCCAGCGCGAAAGTCAAGTTGCTAGTGCAAAGACTTTTGTCGAGGTAGGTAAAATAATGCAAGGAGTCAATGAGTTAAGTCTATCTGACTTTGACAAAGCTATTGCGGCAGCGCAAGACAATCCTAACGTAAAAGTTGTAGCAACCAGCGGCGGAGATGATTCGCTCAAAGGAGCAGCAGCTACACTCGCAGCCCTAACAAATGGAGGAAATACAAATGAGTAAGTGGATACGCCGTAACATATGGTTGATGCCATTTGCTGGAATCGCCATTGTAATACTACTAAAAGGGCTGGAGATTCCCTACACTTCTGTAGACACGATAACAAACTCTTACCTCCGGCTAATCACCGAGTACACGGAAGAAGAGTACGGAACAGGAAGTACTGTATGGCTTTGGGCGGTAATCCCGGTTATTGTACTAGTGCTTTGGAAATTATTTATCTCCAAATCATCAAGTTCAGGAGGCGGGTTTGCGGCTGGAATGGTGAAGATTTTCGACTCAATTCTGGGAACAATTGTAGCCTTAGTAATTGGAGCAGGAGGTCTTGCTATACTTAGTGTAGTACTATTAATCATTTTGGCTATTCTTGATTACAATACGGATGTCATGGACAAACTATTAGTCTTTTGGCAGTCTATTTTCTAGTCAGACTCTCTCCTTTTGTTCTTTAACCAAATGACTCCCCAAGCGTACACGCTTGGAGGAGTCTTTTTTTATAAAAGTATTAATTTACTTAGTCAGGAACATCTAAACCAAATGTACCAGCGACAATTGAAAGGATTGAGAAAGCAGAAAGCATTATTACTAGGCCAATAATGCCATAGGTTATGTGGGACACTCCTGTTCGTCTTGCTTCTTCGTTAGCTGCATTCATAAAATACTCGGCGCAACCCCAGATAAACATCAAAAGGGCTACACCCGACAAAAGCGCGATAGTAGGGAACAAAATAATAGTATTGAGCTTATCGACAAAGCTTTTAGCCACAGCGACATGACCGTCAGCCTCTGCTACTCCTGACAGAGTGACGAATGCCCCAACCTGAAAAAGTCCAGCCGTTAATAAATTTTTGAGTTTTTTCATATTAAATCTTAGCGCTAGTGGTATTGCTCAGATTTTACCATAAACATAACTGAAGAATTTGATTATGCGACTTTTTACCAACAAAAAAAGCCGCAGCCGCGGCTTTTTTGATAAACTTTTGATAAACTAATGTTTGTTATGATGGGGTGGTGATGGTAATTCCACGAGGAATACTAACTGTATCTTCGTCAAGCCCTGTACTAGAGGTCAATAGGTTAACAATTCCCCAGAATACGATAATGAGTACGAAACCGAGAGTTGCGTAAATCATCAAACTCTTTCCTTGTTCTTTGGCTTCTTCGTTAGCTCCACCAGCAATGAAGAACCTGAACATTCCCCAGACAAATACCAAGAAACCAATACCAATGATGAACGGAATGAGGACATCGTTAGCAAAAATGAGGATGTTCGTGAGAAGTGTTCCAAACGGATTTTCAGAACCTACGGGAAGTACGCTGTGAGTAGAGGCTGAAGCAAGCATAGGCAAAGCCATCATGCTACCTGCTCCTAATATATACCTAATCTTTTTCATGAGTATAACTTTGTTAATTATTAAGACTATTATCAACTAAGGAACTGTTACTGTTGGAGTTTCAAAGTCGACATTACCGTTTTCAAGCCCTGTACTAGAGGTCAATAGGTTAATAATTCCCCAGAAGACGATAATGAGTACGAAACCGAGAGTTGCGTAAATCATTAAACTCTTTCCTTGTTCTTTGGCTTCTTCGTTAGCTCCACCAGCAATGAAGAACCTGAACATTCCCCAGACAAATACCAAGAAACCAATACCAATGATGAACGGAATAAGGACATTGTTTGCAAACGTTAAAATCTCGCCAAGCAGAGTTCCCAAACGGCCGCCTGTAGCTTCAAAGGCGGCAGAAGCAGATAACGGAAGAGCTAGCAAGCTGACGCTGGTTATTACATGGCTAATTTTTTTCATATGAAATTTATGTAAATCGGATAACATTAAAACGATATTCTTATTATAAGGTATACCATACAGTAAACAAGCGAGTTATTCACTTATTCGCACGCCTACAAAGGCAGTTCAAAATTATATTCTACACGGTTTGTTTTCCTAGACCTATACTCGACATAACTATTCAACTAAAACAAATCAAGAAAAATAATTGCGAAAAACTAGTTCCGTAAAGGCTCTTATTAAAGATGCCGAACAAACTTATATTCAAACACACTAGTATTAAATTGAGTATTCACAGTTAACCTAAACACCAAAAAATGATTCGCGTAGCAACGCCACAATACCCCAAACACTGACCATAACCACAAATACGATTACAGCGACTCCGGCGTACTTACGACCCTCTTCCCGCTTCTTCTCATCACCGGCGTTAATAATCCAGGCATCTGTGAGCTTCCAAATTAGAAAAAGAAATACGACTCCGAAGATTGTAGAAATAAGAATATTAATTATTTCGAGAATGAGACTCACCAGTCCTATATATGTTGTAGGTGTTGTAGGCGGCATAAATTATGTATTATAAGGATTAAAAAGAGGTGGCTACATCACTCATAATATTCAGGATTACTGCTGAACCCATAATAACAACACCTCCAATCACACCATATGTGAGCGCTCGTGTCGCTTGTCCAATCTGTTCCGGATTACCACGGGCGGTTACATACATGAAACCAGCATAAATAAGCAGGAAAACAACAATCGGAGTAGAAATTATCATTATCACATCCAAAATGGATTCTAGTAAAGCTTTAACGGAATCAAGACCTAGAGGATTTTTAAACATATAGTGTTAATTATATATACTAGCTAAGCTGCAAAGGTGTCAACGACATTCTTGACGACTACAGATATTGCTGCGGCGCCAATGACCAATACTCCACCAATAATCGCGTACGTGAGTGACCGAGTAGCTTGCTGCACCTGTTCTACATTTCCGCGGGCAGTTACGTACAAAAAACCTGCATAAATAATGAACAAGATAAGAATCGGGATGGCGATTATAACAAAAGCGTCTAGTATCGCAATCAGAAAACCTTCAATTGAATTTATACCATTGATACCAGACTTAAGCTTACTTTCTAATGTAAAATTAATACCTGCAGCGTACATTATTTTCGGGAACCCTAAGATGAACAAAAGTAAAAACGAATTCAGAAAAAAATGTGGCCGAGTGAAAAATTTCTTAATAAGTTTCATATAATAAATTTAATATTCCTCCCTAAGACGAAGTGAAACATCATTCACGGCTTCATTTAAAGGTCTACGATTCTCGTTAATATCATTTACTAAAGTTTCAAAAATTTTATCCGTGGCGGCTAGTTCTGGATTAAGCCAACCGAGAGCAACTTGAGCTGATTGATAAGTAGCACGCCCGTAGATGGTGTTACTACCTTGTGAAACTATACTACGGCGCACCGGTACCATATTGCTTTCTACAGCAATTCTACTAGACAAAACTTCGCCACTAAGGTTGAGCATCACGACACTAGCGGCCGACTTATTATCTGATGCCTTCAACATTGTTAAAGCGTAAAACTTACCATAAGTACGCCTGATGTTAGAGTTCGCTCCTTGGGGAATTTCAGCGATATCAAAATTCAAATTAGGATTAAGTAGCTCAATCTGTGGACCTTCGCTCCCGTATCCGAAATACATAACCAAATCACCAGAGACAAATTGCTGTCTATCCTCGTCAAGTGCGTGATTCCAAGAATAAAGAGCATTGCTTGGTCGGCTAAATCGAGTATAGAAATCAGCCGCAGCTTTAAGTGGGTCACCTTCTGCATTTTCGGTCGACTGCAGCTTAATGGTGTATTTATTTTGATTGCCAGCTACGTCTCCCACTCTTTGTGAGCCGCGCTGAATAAATAAGCTTGATATAATTCCGAATGCATTCCTGATATTTTTATACCCCCCCATCGCTACTACACTAAGTGTAATAGTTCTGTCAAAATTACGCTGAATTAGATCAGGAAACATAGTGTTGACCAATACTTCCCACGTGCGTGGTGGTTCCAAGTATCCTTGGTTGGTCAGAATATTACGATTCCAATACATCATCATTGGATCGACTGCTATTGGATATCCGTATAAACCATCCGATAGTGCGAATATTTGTGCGCCGTCTAGGTAGAGGTTACGAATATCAGGAATTGGGAACGCTTCATAAGAAAATGGTTGTATACGTGGCCTCATCTCTACTAATTTCTCTTGAGAAATTAGTAGCAAATCCGGACCTTCACCGTCAGCTAGAGCTCTGAGTAATTTATCATTAAAATTACTGGGGGAATAATATTTGTAAGATACATTTCTATACTCATCAATGTCTTCGGTTAGATCCCTCAGAACACCATTGATCACATCAGCTGGTAGAGTTCCCCAGATTTCCACGCTACCTGAAAAAGCTATTTGCCCATCTACACCTGAAGAAGGACCCGCTTCATAAGAGTTGACTATAAATAAAGCAACCATAGCCATTATTCCAAAGGCTACAACTAGAGTTAATTCAAACGGGCGGAGTTTCATATTTTTCTAAAAGCTAACCCGTAATGGTGCTCACCAGCTGGGTACTCTCTATCAAGCACAAAACCATTCGCCTCAAAAAGCGCGGTGGCCATGTCGGTAGTCACTACGTGTCCGGGTTGTGGACCCATGCCAGAAAATGATTCAGTCCAATCGATAACAAAAAATTTTCCACCCTTACGGACAGTTCGAGCCATTTCTTTAATAGCTGTCTCTTTATTTTCTATTATAAATAATGTATTAACCAGAATGGCAGTATCAAGCTCACCAGTTCCAATTTTAATACCATTCTCTTCTTCCAAATCACACCATAACGGATGAATGTTCGAAAACCCTTGTTGTCGCGCGAGTTCTCCAAGTTTTTCAACTAACATTTTTTGAATCTCACATGCAAACACTCTACCTGTCTCACCAACTGCTGTTGATAAAGATTTCAAAAAAAAACCACTGCCAGCACCAAAATCTGCAACAATATCTCCTTCGTTTAAATGGAAATGTGTAGCCACAACATCTGGCATCACAAACCGACCGACTACTGGTATATTCATTAATTGTATTATACACCCTAGAGTGAGAGATTGGGTTGACCACTGTGAAAAGTACCTCAGGTGCCATAAAGGGACAAACGCCGCTTTTTACTATTCAACCTACAAATAGTTGGACTCCTCGGTCCAGCAATTCTCCCTAGGTTAGAGGCGAATTGGGACATGAATTCAAAATATACCCTTTGGGTATTTGTTCATTAAACAAATACCACACTCGCAATTGAGTCTCCGGTTCGCATCTTCATCACTCGCACTCCTTGTGTCTGACGACCAAGAGTTGGCACTTGTTTAAGTGGCAATTTAATTACCTGGCCTTTCTTACTCATAATAACAAGCTCTCCATCAACTCGCTCTTCACCAGTAATAATGATTCCACGTACAATTGAACCGGTCTTAGAGGTAACTTTAGCAGTCTTAATTCCGGACCCGCCACGTTTTTGCGTCTTATACTCTTTAGCTGGAGTAGCCTTACCGTATCCGTACTCTGTTACAATCAATACTTCTCGGTCCACACCATCTGCCTTCAATACGTCAGCCGACACAATCCTATCTCCCTTTCCTAGCTTCATAGCGCTCACGCCAGCGGCTGTGCGTCCCATTTGGCGAACGTCACTTTCTTTAAACCGAATCGCTTGACCTTTTTCAGTAATTAATGACACTTCATCTTTCTTGCCGACAAACATCGCAGCAATTAGCGAATCATCGTCTCTAAGTGTAATACCGATTAGTCCGCTGCGACGAACATCTCTAAATGAAGCAGCATCACTCTTCTTGGATACCCCATTCTTTGTTACCATCATTAGTGACCAATCTCCGTCCCAATCCTCCTTCCGGACCGCTAATACAGAAGTAACATTCTCCTCAGCGTTTAGCGACAAGAAGTTCATAATGGACTTACCTTTAGTGGCTCTCCGACCTTCTGGAATTTCATACATTTTGCACTGATAGACCTTTCCTGCATCTGTAAAGAATAGTAAGTCACTGTGAGCTGAGGTAGTAATGAGTGTAGTAACAATGTCTTCTTCTTTAGTATTTAAATCAACCACTCCGACACCACCACGCTTCTGGACTTTATATTCGGCTGGATTAGTGCGTTTTACGTAACCACCTTTTGTTAGCACGAGTACACTTTCATCGTCTGGGACCAAATCCTCTGGATTTAGCTGTTTAACTCCTCCTTTTACGATTTTTGTGCGACGGTCATCACCGAATTTATCAGACATTTCTTGCAGTTCGTCCTTAACAATCTTCATCATTTTAACCTTACTCTTCAAAATAGCTTCCATTTCTTTTATGAATTTCTGTACTACTGTAAGCTCGTCTTCAATCTTCTTACGCTCAAGACCGGCTAGTTTCTGGAGACGCATGTCAAGAATAGCCTGAGCTTGGACGATCGAGAATTTAAACTCTTTCATCAAGGCAGCGTGCGCAGTTGGAACATCTTTAGAAGCTCGAATCAACTTAATGATTTTATCGATATGATCAAGTGCTTTTTTTAGACCAAGCAAAATATGCTCGCGATCTTTAGCCTTATTTAAGTCATACTGGGTTCTTCGCTTAATAATTTCAGTTCGGTGCTTAATGTATTCCTGAAGAATCATCTTGAGAGAGAGTGTCTGCGGTACACCGTCAACCAAAGCCACCATATTGTAATGAAAAGTATCTTCGAGCTGGGTATGTTTGTAGAGCTTATTAAGTACCGTCTGCGGTTGAGCTCCAGTCTTTAGATCAATCACAACTCGAATATCAGCTTTCGACTCGTCACGCATCTCACGAATACCTTCGATTTTCTTATCTCGCACCAAATTAGCAACCTTCTCTTGAAGATCAGCTTTATTAACGCGAAATGGAATTGAAGTAATTATGATTGAGAAAGTACCTCGTTTATCTTCAACAATTTCCGCTTCACCACGAACAACAACTCCACCACGGCCAGTAGCGTAAGCCTGGGCAATAGCTTTTTTATCAAAAGCAATCGCTCCCATCGGGAAGTCAGGACCTTGAACGAACTTCAGTAAGTCATCAGTAGTAGCGTCTGGATTATCGATCAGATGTGTTGTAGCGTTGGTTACCTCACGTAAGTTGTGCGGTGGGATGTTTGTAGCCATCCCCACAGCAATTCCTAATGAACCAAGAAGAAGCAAGTTTGGAGCCGCGGCCGGAAGAACAATCGGTTCCTTCTTGCTGCCATCAAAGTTTGGCCGCCAGTCCACAGTATCTTTCTCTAAGTCACGCAAGAGTTCTTCGGCGATTTTCGACATTTTAGCTTCAGTGTATCGATAAGCAGCTGGATTGTCACCGTCGATTGAACCGAAGTTACCCTGTCCAATAACCAGTGGATAACGTGTGGAAAAGTCCTGCGCAAGCTTAACCATCGCGTAATAGACCGACATGTCACCATGGGGATGAAAACTACCCAAAACGTCACCTACTACAGTTGCTGACTTTCGGAATTTCGCTGTTGAAGTAAGACCGTTGAGACGCATTGAATAGAGAATCCGCCGGTGTACAGGCTTAAGTCCGTCACGCACATCAGGTAATGCACGCTGAGTAATAACCGACATTGCGTAATCGAGATACGCAGTCTCCATTTCTCCCGTAATACTCTGTGTGATGATTCCTCTTTTTGGATCAGCTGGTTCTGAGATTGGTGTCTTTTTCGGCATAGAAATCTATAATTCCATTTGTAGTAATTAAATTTAGTGTCCAACAATTTCGCTTAGGAAAGAACGATGTTTTGGCGCGTTAGGTGCAGAAAATATACTCTTAACATCATTATTTTATAGCAACCTAAACTTAACATTATCGTTACTTTCCTTGTGTCGTTTAATAATATAACATATTTACTCAACTTCAGCGCTCTTGGGGGAGGTAGATGAGCCCGTTATCAGTATACGAACAGCTCTTGCGGTTGATGTTACAGGAACAACGTTCGGTAAATCTGTGGAAAAACCAAACTCAGTTTGATCAGTCTCTGACGGAGCTACTACAGACGACGTAGCAGACACATCAAACATTCCTTCGAGCGGCTCATCCAATACTTCTGAATCAGGATCATCTGAGACAGAATTTTTGATAGAGGAAAGATTATCACCAATTTCATCAAAAAGCTGTGAGAAAATTGGGGACGAATCTTTATTTTTGGTATCCGTAATAACCGACAGACGATTTGGTATATTGTACAGCCATACAACAAAAACACATGTTGTAAATACACTAGCGATAATTAAAGCTATCTTATTACGGGCAGTTTTCGGTTTTCGGCGAATATTTTTGACAAAACGCTTAAACATACTATTGACTATGATTTAAGGACTACCACTTCCCCTGACATGGTTTGTATATCTTTTCGTTTAATGGTGAGTTTATCGATTGGCTTTTGATTTTCATTACTTTCTTCTTTTAGAAAGGTCTTGAGAGAAACCGCATCATAGTGCATTGGAATAATGAGTTTGGCCTCTAATTTAACAGCTAACTTTGCCGCTTGCGGAACTTCTAGTACATCACCGCCGCCAACTGGTAAGAACAGTATGTCTATGTCACCGAACTCAGTAAGAATCTTTGGGTCAATATCAGGATCACTAAGAGAACCCATGAAAATAATATTCATGTCTTCCAGGTGTACTTGGTAAATAGTATTAAAGTGTTCAACTTTGTCATAAATAGTCTTAACTCCAAAACCACGAGCTGTTACCTGACCAACCTCGTACTCACCGGGACCATCGACGACAAACGGTTGCTTTGAGCCATGCGCTACTTGTTCGACCCCGTTAAAATCTGGGTGCCACATGGTAACAAAAGCCACATCGACTCCAAATTTTACTTGCTCTAATTTTGATTTTTTTGAAATTGGGTTGAAGGCAATGGTCGTACTACCAAAAGAAAGTTTGAAGCACTGACCGCCGTGATATGAAATAACCATAGTGCGACTAGTATACGACATTCTGACCGGAAGATGAAATTTTACTATTTAAAGCCTTCTTTTTTACACTTGACAAAAGCTTTATGTATTGTTAATATTGATGGGCTCTGCGGAAGACATCCGCCCGACCGAGCAGTGCAAAGACGTTCTTTAAACCGACCGACAAAAATGGAGGCATTTGCAATGAATATTGCACACGCACCCCCGGCGCCTACAGCACAAGTAGACGTCGTAACCTGGAACTGAATCCCAGCGCCGCCGCATCATTACAAGCATGATGCTACGCAACACCCCGTACTGACTAGCAATCAGTACGGGTATTTTTATAGACAAATAAACATTTATATACTATATTTGTCACACCTATAAGGTAATTAATAGTTTCTAGCGACACACGTTTAACCCCGCGCTCACGGACAATGGCCACGAGCAACAGTTGCGCGGACGCGTGTCGTCGGAATAAAAATAAATAAATATGTTGTTTGGAAAAACTACAACAGCTGTGGCTGAGAAGGAAGTTATTGGTTCCCCAGCTATTCTAAGTGTCATGGACCAATACTTGGTTGACACACCATTACCCCCAAAGGAAGGAGAAATCGTAGAAGGAGTTGTTTCGGCTATAGGGCGAGCACGTGTATATATTGACATAGCACCTTTTGGTACTGGTCTTATATACGGACGTGAGTACATGAACGCGCGAGACATTCTTCGTAAAGTCGCTCCCGGCGACACCATCGCTTCTAAAGTAGTGATGCCAGAAAATGAAGACGGTTACATCGAGCTTTCACTAAAAGAAGCTCGACAAGCTCTGATTTGGGCAGACGCAGAAGAAGCTGTGAAAAAAGGAACCATTCTAAGCCTTGAAGTAAAAGAAGCAAACAAAGGTGGGCTTATTATCGACTGGCAAGGTATCCAAGGATTCTTACCAGCTTCTCAACTTTCATCTGAAAACTACCCACGAGTAACAGACGGCGACAAGGACAAAATCCTGACGGCCTTAAATGAACTAATTGGTAAGCACCTATCAGTAGTAGCAATTACAGCTGATCCAAAAGAACATAAACTTATCTTCTCCGAAAAGGGTCTCCAAGAAAAAGAAGACAAGGAAGAAAAAGTAAACAAGTATGAAGTTGGTAACGTCCTGAAGGGCGAAGTAACTGGTGCTGTTGACTTTGGTGTGTTCGTAAAACTGGAACCAGGCTTAGAAGGTCTAGTTCACATTTCTGAACTAGACTGGGGTCTTGTTGAAGACACCAAGTCTCTCTACAAGATTGGCGACGTTGTCGAAGTGAAAGTGATTGAAGTTAAAGATGACAAAATCTCACTATCAATCAAACAACTCAAGGAAAACCCGTGGGTTACAGCGGGCAAAAAGTACAAGAAGGACCAAACTGTTGATGGCGTTGTCATTAAGTACAACAAGCACGGCGCTCTAGCCTCAATCGAGGAAGGTGTAGCTGGTCTAGTTCATGTTTCAGAATTCGAAACTGAAGAAAAACTTAAAACAGCTCTATCACTTGGTGGTGTCTACAAGTTTAAGATCACCTTCTTTGAACCAGGTGAACAAAAAATGACACTTTCGTACAAAGAAGCTAACGAAGCGTAAGATAAATACTGAAACACTAAAAAACTGGCCACCAACTGGCCAGTTTTTTAGTGTTTCAACTAGAAATATTTTTTTAATCTTCGGTTTTAGTTAATTTCGCTCATAGCAGCTTCTACTCCGTCAGAAATTATAATCTCCAGAGCTTTCTGAACTTGCCCAAAAACTTCTGGTAGTTGTTTTTGTTCCTTATTAGAGAATGGCTTGAGTACAAAACGTTCCAGCGGCCCTCCCCCAGCAGGCCTCTTCACCTTCCTTGTCCAAAAGCTCTTCGAAGCAATTCCAATCCGCACGCGAACAAATTCTTTTGAGTCTAATTTATCTATAATTGATTGCACACCATTATTTCCACCCGATCCACGTCCTTGAACAATTTTTAATTCACCAAAAGGTAAATCTATATCATCATGTACGACAACAAGTTTCTCAATTTCTTTTTTTGGTACTAATTTAGCTGCAGCACTTCCAGAATTATTCATGAAAGTATTTGGATAGAGGACTGTCACTTCTTCATTTTTAATCACACCAACACTAACTCGTCCCGATAATGATCTCGATTCAGTTAAATTTGAAAATAGAAGTTTATCAAGTACACAATCTAACGCCGACCACCCAACGTTATGTCGAGTGGTTTGATATTTTTCTCCAGGATTACCTAAGCCAACTACATAAAACATGCAAGTATTGTACACGAAAAGCCTAGTGAAAAGCGAAGTTTGTTTTTACTCTAGAAATTTCGTATACTACAAACTAACTTAGTTACTTATGTCAGTATTTTCACACAAAAAACCTCCTACTGATGACTCTCCCTCTGAGTCTATTGAAGAAGTGAACAGCGAACATCCTCTCACTGAGATAGTTCGTTTCTCTATCATTGCCATTCTTATTGTTATCCCAATTCGCATGTTTATTGCACAACCGTTTATCGTGTCCGGTGCCTCAATGAATGATACTTTCGCCAATGGCCAATATCTAATCGTCGATCAGGTAAGTTATTATTTTGAAAAACCCAACCGAGGTGACGTAGTCGTTTTTCGTTACCCAAAGGATCCCTCAAAATTTTTCATTAAACGTGTGGTTGCATTGCCTGGAGAAACTATTTCTATTAACGACAGTGCTGTCACTATCTCTAACAAAACTTTTCCTGATGGATTTATTTTAGAAGAACCCTACATTAAATCCATGAAACCTACTGCAGCCTTTGTCGAAACCCTTGGCGGTCGTGAATATTTTGTAATGGGAGACAATCGAGACCAAAGTTCTGATTCTAGGAGTTGGGGCGTATTGCAGGAAGAACGAATAGTCGGACGAGCTATTTTTCGCTTATTCCCACCTAGCGTTATTGACTACTTACCAGGAGCACTCGAGGACATTAACGAGAGCTACGTACCACAATCTTAATCGTTTAAATTGAATTGCTTATGCCACACACATCGACAGAATTTCTCAAGGTAGCTAACAGTACAGCAGAACACTTTGGCTTCCATACCATAGAACAATTAAGAAAGTCACCTGAATGTAAGCACTGCGAAACCTCAATGCCACATACTGTCACAGGAACAAACAAGCGCCTTGATAGCAACCAAGGCCTACTCTGTTCAGCCATCGGCACTTTTTGTGATGAAAAACTTCACTCATTAGAAAAACCTGTTCTTCTGTACGCCTTTGAACAAGTCCCCCGAACTGGTGAAACCGCTGTAACTTTTCATATTTTTAATGTTGAACGTAGTATTGCTGAAGCGATTCTTATACACGCCACAAGAGCCCTTATAACTGACCTAGGTTATGTTGACCATACTGTGCGAATAAACTCATTAGGTGACACAGATTCACTTGCTAGATACAGTCGTGAACTAACAAACTTTCTCAAAAAGCGTCTAGACGTTATGCCTCCGACAGCACGAGAATTAATAAAAGAACATCCTCTTAGCGCCCTTTCACACCTAATCGACACGAATCATGAGTTATCTTACCGGAGCCCTAATCCACTTGAATATTTGAGTGACCCTAGCCGAAAGCACTTCCGTGAGATTATCGAGTATCTAGACATGAGTGAGACTCCATACGAAATAGACCCTAAAATGCTCAGACATCACGAATGTTATTCAGATGCAATCTTTTCAATCGACGTACAAAAAGAAGACCCTGCGGACGAAGTACCTGTTACAGTTACAGGTGGCCGTTTTGACGAATTCGTTTACCGGACCACCAGGACACGAACACCGGCAGTTGGAGCTGTTGTAACTCTCAAAAATAGTAAAGCCCCTGCTAGAGCACCAAGACCAAAGGTGAAAAAACCTGCAATTTACGTGATACAGCTCGGATTCGGTCCAAAGATTAAAAGTTTATTACTAATAGATTCGCTTCGAAGGGCTGGTATTCAAGTTATCCACGATCTGGCTAGCAACTCCCTTTCAGACCAACTACGCGATGCGGAAAACAGAGAGGTTAAATACACCATTATTATCGGACAAAAAGAGTTCGCTGAGAATACAGTAATCTTCCGTGATATGGGTGTCAGAAACCAAGAATACGTTGACGTTGAAACCCTTATTCGTAGACTGAAACGTAAAACATCAGTCACTATTTAAAAGTACTTGCACCATCTTCGGCAAGGTGGTATGCTCTCACCCACATATGGCAACCAATGTTGAAGTAGAAAAAAATAACAACGAAAGTAGTGCGAATGTAATACGTCGTTTTACTAAGCGTGTCCAGGGAGCAGGTATTGTTCCCAAGGTGCGTGGTGGACGATATCACAATCGCTTAAAGAGTAAGAATGTACAGCGTACAGCGAAGCTCAAGAAAATCGGTAAGCAAGAAGTTTACGAGAAACTTGTTAAACTTGGTAAAATTCAAGAATTTCGAGGGCGAGGGCGACGTTAATTTAAATCACTTTCACAATAAAACAGCCGGTACACAGTACCGGCTGTTTTCAGTCGTGTACCAATGTATAATGGCAAGTACCTATGAAATCTTTTACTATCAGCAGTACCGTTAAGGAATACCCTAAAAAACACCCGTACGAAACAATGAAGCGTAAAATCCTTGGTGCAAAATATCAACTTTCCTTGGTATTTGTTGGTAAAACGCGAGCAGCCACCCTCAATAAAAACTACCGAAAAAAAACCTACTCTCCTAATGTTCTATCTTTTTCTCTTACTGAAGAAAACGGAGAAATCATTATCTGCCCGCGTGTCGCTAAAAATGAAGCTGCGCGCTTTAATCTTTCAGTAGATGGATATATCGCCTACTTATTTATCCACGGACTGCTTCATTTGAAGGGCTATGATCATGGCAATACAATGGAAAAATATGAGTCAAAGTATCTTAAAGTGTTCAATATTAAATAATTATGTCAGAACACATCATTACTGGTATAGACGTAGGCACCTATCATGTAAAAGTGGCTGTGGCCCGCTTACCAAAAAAGGGCAGCGGTGCGACTAAGCCAGAAATCATCGGCACTGGTTTATCTGAAAGTCGAGGTCTTAAGAATGGATACATTATGCAAGAGGCTGATGTCGCCCGCAGTATCAAGAGCGCAATTGCTCAGGCTGAAAAAAACGCTGGCGTGACTATAAAACGAGCACATGTTGCAATTGGCAGCATCGGCCTAGAGGAGACATACTCCCATGGCGAAATCATACCCCTACGAGCCGACTCAGAAATTACGAACTCTGACTTGGAAAAGGTCATACAAGATAGTGAGGAGCGAATCATGGACCATATACCAAACCGTCGCATACTTCACAGTATTCCATTAAGATACATAATCGACGGTACAGAGGTTTTAGGTCGTCCACAGGGATTAAAAGGCACCAAACTAGAAGTTGATAGTCTTTTCATAACAACTTATGAACAACACATAAACGACCTCATTAGTACCATAGAAGGACTAGGAGTGTACGTTGAAGATGTTATCGCTTCCCCTCTGGCAGCAAGCTTTGTAATGCTTTCCAAAGCTCAGAAACGAGCCGGTTGCGTACTAACAAATATTGGGGCGGAAACTACTTCAATTGTAATCTTCGAAGACTCTACACCAATCTCACTCAAGATTTTTCCAGTTGGTTCAAATGACGTCACCAATGATATTGCGCTCGGTCTCCGTATACCGCTTGAAGACGCTGAAAAAATTAAGCGAGGAGCCATGACGAGTGCTACCTTTTCAAAGAAAAAACTTGATGAAATTATCCAAGAGAGACTACGTACTATTTTTACCCTAATCGATAATCATTTAAAGAAAATAGAAAGAGACGGTTTGTTACCAGCTGGGGCAATTTTGACAGGAGGTGGTGCAAATGTTTCGGGTACGGTAGAAACGGCAAAATCAGTTTTGGAGCTTCCAGCTAGGACAGCCACTCTCGATATTGGTAAGAATATAAAAATACGAGACGCCTCTTGGGCAGTCGCTTATGGGTTATGTATGTGGGGTGCAAACGATACTGAAGAAACTTCTACCATTGGAATAGTAAGACACACTAGGCGCAACATTGTCTCTTGGCTAAGCCAGTTTCTCCCGTAAAAATGAAACAAAAAATATTGTGACTCTGTTGAATTTTCGTCCGATTTTTTTACTTTGCGACAAAAAATTACTGGACGTCTCCAACTCTGTAGGAGCTACTTTATATTTTAAAAAAGGTTACGTTCTAGCGTGTTTGTCAAGCACACGATTGTTGATTATGTCAATATGGTGACAGATATTTTTTTGACGTGTATTATAGTCACATTAGTAATTTTACTCGTACTCAGGGGTGGGTGCGCAGAACAAACACGCAAAAAAAAATAACTGTATGGAACAAATAAAATCAGACATTGAATCATTCGCAAGAATCCGAGTGGTTGGTGTTGGCGGTTCTGGAAAAAACGCTGTCAACCACATGGTGACCTCAAAGGTTAGAGGAGTGGAGTTTATAGCAATCAATAGTGATGCCCAAGATTTACACCACTCACTAGCAAAAAAGAAAATCCATGTTGGAAAAAACTTAACACGCGGTCTTGGTGCTGGAGGTAACCCGGACGTTGGGCGACGTGCAGCTGAGGAGACCAGGGAAGAAATCGCTAACGCCATCAAAGGATCAGATATGATTTTTATCACTGGTGGTATGGGTGGAGGCACTGGTACAGGAGCTGCTCCTGTAGTAGCTAAGATTGCACGAGACAGTGGAGCTCTCACGGTTGGTGTTGTAACAAAACCCTTCCTATTTGAAGGTCAGCAACGGATGCGCCTCGCTCTACAAGGAATAGAGGAACTCAAGCAAGAAGTAGACGCTTTGATTACTATTCCTAATGACCGATTGTTAGCAATTGTCGATAAGGAAACAACAGTTAGTAATGCCTTTGAGCAATGTGACAACATTCTTATGCAGGCTGTTGAAGGTATTTCAGATCTCATTACCATGCCGGGTATCATCAATGTCGACTTTGCTGACATCCGTAGTGTTATGGAAAATGCTGGTTCTGCGCTTATGGGTGTCGGTATATCTTCAGGTGAAAAACGAGCTGAGGAAGCTGCACGTGCAGCAATTAACTCACCACTACTAGAGGTTTCTATATCTGGAGCTAAGGGAGTTCTCTTTGCTATTGCTGGAGGAGACGATCTTGGTATGCTGGAAATTCAAGACGCTGCTCGAGTAATCACTGAATCTATTGACCCACAGGCCAGGGTTATATTTGGTGCTATAAGTGATGAAAAACTCAAGAAAAATGAGTTGAAAGTTACAGTTATAGCTACTGGCTTCCCAGAAGATTCAGATAGCGAAGGCGGCAATTACAATATCGCCCGCCGCGCTCCTACAGCTTCTGAGGTGAGCGAAACAGAACCTTCGCCTGAGCCGGCAACTCGCGGCAAGATTTTTAATTCACTACCAAAGAAAACTGACTTAGTGAAACCGTCTGAAATTAGTTCAAGTAATACAACTAAAAATGATGCGTTAAAAAGAGAACCAAAACCAGTTGACCCAGCTGACGATACAGACGATGATGATGACTGGGGTGCAGTCCCAGCCTTTCTCCGTCGTTCAAAACTTAAGTAGTTAATGAACAGATATACAAAATTAATATTGTTTATTTAGTTCTGAATTTCTTCTTTCCTAAGAGAAATTCTCAGAAAATTATGACAAGCGCTTGCCGCTTGCATAAAACGGAAAACTCCTACCTAGAGGAGTTTTTCTATACCGAGAATGCACTTCGTGGTATTCTAGTGCCACTATTCATTAAATCCGATTAGATTCACTTATCTCTATCATGTACGACTTATTAATTATAGGTGGCGGACCAGCTGGAACTTCAGCCGGAGTCTATGCCTCACGAAAAAAACTTAAAACTCTGTTCATTACAAAAGATTGGGGTGGGCAAAGTATAGTATCAACAGACATCCAGAACTGGATTGGAACCTCTTCAATTAGTGGTGACGAACTTGCCACTAACCTTCGTAAACACCTAGAAACCTACGCCGACGATAGCGTATCAATTATTTCTGATCAAACTGTTAGCGGTCTAGATAAGATTGATAATGGCTATGTAGCAACCTTATCCGACGGTAGTACTCATGAAACGAAAGCTGTACTTATTTCTTCTGGCTCACAAAGACGGAGACTAACAATACCTGGTGCAGATGAGTTTGAACACAAAGGAGTTACTTATTGTGCCAGTTGTGACGGTCCGATTTTTTCAGGACAGGATGTAGCAGTCATCGGCGGAGGTAACGCTGGGTTTGAGACAGCTGCCCAACTACTTGCCTACGCAAAGAGCGTTACATTGTTGCAAAGAGGACCAGAATTCAAAGCAGACCCAGTCACTGTTGAAAAAGTACTTTCACACGAAAATATGACAGGGATATTAAATGCAAAAGTTGAAGAAGTAGTTGCGGATAAATTTGTCAACGGACTAACCTATTCTGATGTTATTACTAATGAAGTGAACACTCTTCCTATAACTGGTATATTTGTTGAAATCGGAATGATTCCAAACACAGACTACGCGGCAGACATTGTAGACGTCGATGAATACAAACGTATTATCATTGACCCTTGGACTCAAAAAACCTCAGCTACAAATGTATGGGCTGCTGGTGACTGTACCAACGTAAGATACCACCAAAATAATATAGCCTCCGGTGACGCTGTGAGAGCACTAGAGGACATTTACGTGACGCTTAAGGCAAAGTAACCTAGACTTACAAAAACACCCCAGAGCAGGGTGTTTTTGTATATCGTAATATTTAAATTTTGGCTAGGGTAACTGAAAATTACTTAGGCAGAAGTATAGATATTTAAAGCTGATCTGAATCTGCTCATGTCGAACGTGTGCTTACATAGAATATCCCCCAAACTGCGGCTGGCTAAAGCCTCAGATTGGGGAAAATTTAGAATAGTCGCTTCCGCTGGTTTTCTCAAGCGCATCTGAAATTATTCTAGGGAATGAATAATTTCAGGTGTACATTCACAATATGCCCTTCGGCCATTTGCTCAAGCTGTCAAAATTTGCCCCAGGACAGAAAGAATTTCGACATATTTTCATAATAGGTCCCGCGGACCTTTACTCCAAAAACGTAAAAGCGCCCCCTCCAGGGCGCTTTTACTTCGTACAACGTAGAGCTTCGGCCTGCACGCATTGCTCGTAGCCTCGAGCGAAAGTATTTCATACTTCACCACCGCGCAAACCTGTACCTAGGTTCTCATGTCAGGAAAATATGTCAACGAAGCAGCAAAATCCTTATTTTTAGCCCTTCTGGGTATAAACTGTGCAAAAGTCTGTACATAAGTCGGGTATAAACCAGTGTAAAACTATGATGATAACCTCCTTGACAGTTTTTACAAAAAAGCTAGCATTAATGGACTGTTTAGCTAAACGCACCTGTCTGACCGAAGTGACAGCTCTCCAAAACTTACGTTTCAACATATACAGTGAAAGATTGTTTTTATTAACATAACTACGCAAATTGCGATACACTTATGATTCGATTTTACTCACTCTTCGTATCTGACGATGAACTACTTGCTAGTCCATACATTCGTCGATTTAACGTTTTTCACGATCTCTCAGTTCATCTGGGTAAGACTGAAACATTGACCTTCCTACTCCAAACTACTATCAGCCCTAAACAACACGAAGACATAAACATAATATTTGACCCCCTACAACTCAATCTGCAGAAAATTGATGTTCAAACATTTGAACATCAAACATTAATAACGGTTGATTTGATTCCAAAAGAAATTGGTTCAATTCGACTTGGCTTTGCCTTTCCTCAATCAGACAAGCTACACCGAGCGCGAACGAAGAAAATCCCCTCACCTCTTATATCTGTACCTTGTATAGATCTGAAAAAGAAACATCCTCTCAACCTTGGAAAGAAAAAAGGTGAACAAGTCTCATTCTGAAAACTAAGCTTGTTTTTTATACAAGCAGAAGAATAAGGAGGGAGCTAATTACTGTAAACAAAACCTAACATCAGCGTTCTTTTAATGGGTCAAAGGGTAGCATTTTCTAGATAGTCTGGTATTATGTGGCGCACTTGCTGATTGCAACAATCAATAAGCGGGTCCCATCGTCTAATGGTTAGGACGCTAGGTTTTCATCCTAGAAATCGGAGTTCGATTCTCCGTGGGATCACAAATTTTTTAAGCTAAATTTTAGGCCACTTTTTTGCATACCACTAAAGTTGTTCCAAATTTCTTAGAGATTAGTTTTGATGTTATTTCTTAATGATATATAATTATCTATATGTTTTTATATATAATTTTAGGACTTCTTGTATTTTCAGTAATAAGTTTATTTTTGTTACCTGCTTATTCTAAAAAAATAATAGGTCGTGCGAATAATGATGTAGTTTCTCGTATAAAGAACTTGTATCAAGAAGGAGTAAATAATGACTTAGAAGTTAAGAAGATATTATTATCTGAAAATCACACCGAAAAAGATTTTACAAATGCTATTTTGGCTATTAAACTTGAGCCTCAAGAAGTAAATAAATTTCTTGCTCCTGTGGGGGGGGATATTGGGGAGTATCTTTTTACTTAAAAATTATATTATTGTGTATACTGGCCAAGTTGTATTTTTTATAATTTACGGTGTTATTTTTGTTGTTTTTATTTATTTTATGAATAAACAGAGGAAGAGAAAGTAATTCTGTTAGTTAGTAAAGGTAATTTTCTTATACTGATTTTAATATCATCTCCACACCCCAAAAGTTCAGAAAGCCACTAAATAGCTCTAATATGAAAAAGGTAATGGGGATACAGTTAAGTCACTGGCTACGTCAGTGACTGTTTTCCTTTTATTTATAATTTCCTTTAATTTTTCTTCTTTGGAAGTAATGGGGATGAGGTTAATTAAAGCCTGAACCGCAACCAGACAAAAACATACCCACTAAGGTACGCTAGGAATGTTAACAACCTAGTAACCATTAGTGGATATGCACACACAGCATAAGTCTTTTAAACAAATACGGCAAATAGAAAGAGAGCGAATAGAAGAATTGATACAAGCAGACCAAACACCAAAACAAATAGCGCTTATTCTCGGTAGACACCCAGCAACTATTGTCAGAGAGATACAAAGAAACAGCAAAGGTGATGGTTCATACACAACCATCTACGCCCAAAAGAAAACCATAGAACGACGCTACTCAGCTAAAGAGTCATCAAGAAAGATAGAGAATGATTCAGACCTAGAAACATCCATCATCGCTCTCATGTCCGACACTGATCCTATGCGTGGAGACTGGTCTCCAGAAGTTATTGCTAACAGTTCTCTCAAAGGAAGAGTTTCACACACCACTATCTACGCCTGGGTTAAAAGGTCACGTCCAGAGCTGAAGAAGCTTCTGCACTTCCAGGGACGGAGAAGAGCAAGATATGGCTCTGTGGCTACCCGACTGCACCGTGAGATGTCTCTACCTTCGATTGAAGATCGACCTCAGAGTGTGGAGTCTAGGAGTCATATTGGACACTTTGAGGGTGACACAGTTATCGTCAATGGTGGCAGAATACATACGTTGGTAGAACGGAAAAGTCGGTTTCTGATTGGTAGTTTAATTACTCACAAAGGAGTTGGTTTAGCTATAAAGATCTCTGAAGACGCAGTGGAAAAACTGTCTGTTCTACCACTGCAATACAGACAGACTATTACTTATGATCAAGGTAGTGAGTTTGCTTGGTGGGATGAGATTGAAAAAGGACTTGATGGTACGAAGATATATTTTGCTCACCCACACTCACCTTGGGAACGCGGGACTAACGAACGACATAATGGATTGATGCGACGATATATTCCAAAGAAGAAATACTCTGGTATCATTACTCATGAAGATGTTGCAGAGACGGTTAGGAGAATAAACCATCGTCCGCGGAAGATTCTTAACTGGCGTACTTCTTGTGAAGTTTTTGGGAAGTGTTGCGGTAGAAGCTTTAATTAACCGTATCCCCGTTATGCCGTACCCCGTTATGCACTTTGTCAGGGCAGTATAAGTGATATAATTAAAAGTAAATTTTAGTATAAATATATTTTTTTATGTGGGCAAAACTTAAGCAACGATTATTCGATGATGATAGTAGTACGGGTTATGAAGAGGTAAGTGAAAAAAGGACAACCAAAACAGGATATTTTTTACTTTTTGTAATGTTCTTGTTCTTGGTTGGTGTTGGACAGACAGTGTTTGATGATTTGAATGATCTTGTTACGTATCCAGCTAATTCCTCTGAGTGTGTTACCAGACTTACCGTACCGTCACTCCCGTACCATTCTCACTCACCCTCAAGTATATGTAGGTTTACTGAAATAGACACAAGATTTGGTTTGGATACAAAATATAATGCTGCAAGGCCAACACTTGATGACATCAGCTCAATTAATGTCAATATTTCTAGTTATCAATATAAGATTAATAACGCACAGAGAACTATTACTATAGCCGAACGGCAATACGAACTCAGTCTCCAGGAAAAAATTGCGGAAGAGGAAGTTTTGTTTGACAGAGGTGGACAGCAGTCAACAATTTCTACTCAACGAGATTCCATTCGAAACGCTCAGACTAATATTAGTCGCCTTATGAAGGAACGAGATTTATTAGTGCAAAATATAACGCCTCAAGTGCAAGCGATTGAAGTAAGTTACAAAGAAGCAAAAGATCATTATCTTACGCAACGTGCATGGTATAAATTCAAGGTATTTGGTTTGATGTTGTTGTTCGTACTCCCGTTTTTTGTATTTTCCACCCATTGGTACTTGAAAGCAAAGCGAAAAGATAGTCCATATGCAATTATCTCAACTGCAGTGATGGCAGCATCTGTAATATTACTTTTGCAAGTTATGTTGATGTTTTTGTATCAGATCCTTCCAATGCAGTGGCTTGGTCGGATCTTTGAATGGTTTCTAGACATCCCAGCATTGCGGTTCATTATTTACTACGGCGGTGTTGCTTTGGTGGTGTCTATCTTTGGTGGCATTGTATACTTCATTCAAAGACGTGTGTTTAATCCGAAGCGTGTAGCATTGCGTCGCCTCAAGAAGCATGAATGTCCTAAATGTTCATATATTATCCATCGTGATGATAAATTCTGTCCAAGCTGTTCAGTTCAACTTAAAAAATCATGCTCGGCATGCGGACATGACCGGTCTACACACTTACGATACTGCGTAAACTGTGGCTCAGAAGAAGCGATTGATGAAAGAGAATTGGAATCATAACTTGAGTACCTTGGGTTCGAACGTCCTCTACCCAGCGGAGCATCCAACAGAAAAACACTCCCAAAGGAGTGTTTTTCTGTTGTCGATGCTCCGAGCAGAAAGTGGAGCTTTCGGGCAGGGTTCGAAGAGATGGAGTTTATCGCACGAGCGTTAGTGAAGTACGATACGACATCTTTACCGTTCCTGTATGGAAAGAAATTCCTGCCGCCGGAGCAAAGAAAATAAGCTCTAATTATAGGACTCATTCTTAGTAGGATAGTTGGTGGACCGAACCTAGATAGCGTTGACATGGTGGATATATGTAGTAGTTTGTATCTAGATACACCTAACTGCAACGAGAGGAAGAGGGAATGTTTGGGGTGGATGAGTGCGAGTTTGTGTGCGAGGTAACAGGAGGAGTTATTAGAGTTAAGTTATTAGTTGGCTGTATTTGGGGATGGGGGTACAATGTTACTAACAACCCACTAATAACTAAACACATACAATATGACCATGGTAAAAAACCTCCTAACCCCAACTTCTGTCTCTTTTATTACTGCAGCCTTAATTCTTACTGCAGCCTTAATTCTTTCCCCGAATACAGCCGTAGGTAACGATCGTGACAATAATTCCGACATAGGAAATCTGACCACCTATATGGATGCAGATATCTTCACGGATTCGACGGTCTTTGCCAAAAGCTACGTAACCCTGGGTTCCGATGTAAAGATCAGTGGCAACGTAATTGCAGGAGCCGCCACTACGGTTGGCGCGAACGCTGATGTCCATGGCACGATTGATTCTGGAGCCGCCACCACGCTCGGCGCGGACGTATGGATACTAAAAGGCGATGTCTATTCTGGAGCCGCCACCACGCTCGGCGCGAACTCAGTAGTCCAAGGCGGTGTCGAGTCTTCATCCACCACTACGGTTGGCGCGGGCGCTGTAATCTACAAGTATAATTCAGGATTATTTGCGGACCTGGATTTATCTGACGCATCATCCTGGGATGTCCAAGTTCCAGGAAGCAACTGGGGAAATCGTCTCTACAGCGAGGATCATGTCGGACAACTAGAGAGCGCGCAAGATTACTTGTATCATCTGCCACCCAGCACTACCGATGTGATTCCCACTCCCAACATGTTCAGCGGTGTCACTCACAACATTGGCGCCGACGAGACCTGGCTCCCTGGAGTCTACACGATCGATGGCTCGCTGTCGGTGAGTTCAGAGGTAACCATCACGCTTGATAATACTACCACTGGTGACTTCATCATCAATGTCCGTGACTACGTGTCCTTTGGTGCGCTCGCGAAGGTGGTATGGAAGGATATTACTGATGACGATTCCCGTGTTATCTGGAACGTTCAGGGCACCTACATCAGCCTCGGCGCGGAGGCTGAGATCGAAGGCTTACTTTTGGCGAACACCTACGTCACTACTGGGGCAAACTCGAAGGCAAAAGGTGGCGCATACTCTGCAACTTCATACGTTTCTGTGGGGGCAGAAGCCGAAATAGGAACAAGTACTACACAAGTAGGAACTAGTGATTTGGGTCCTCCTCCACCATCCCCTGGGGTAGATGGCACCTTATAAATGGGGTCAGCCATCATTCTTTGGTCTCCTCACCCTCTTAGCACCTGTTCAATTAAGGACTTGTAGGAACTTAATACTCGGAGGATCGGCCTCAGGAGTTAAACATCGTCCCAACAGCGAGCAAACAGATTAGGTATATTTAGCAACATAAATAAGTTCGAATCTTAGTTCGGACTTTTTTGTTATGTTAGACTTCTTGTTATGAAAGCATACATTTGTGAGGAGTACGGTGCACCCGAAGTACTTAAACTTGCCGAGGTTGAGAAACCTAAACCAAAGCAGAACGAAATACTAATACAAGTAGTGGCTACAGCAGTAAATTCTGGTGATGTTAGATTAAGAGCTCTTCGAGTTGATGATGGACCCTTAGGTTCTGTAGCAAAAATAGTAATGAGGATTATTATTGGGTTTAAAGGTCCACGCAATAAAGTACTTGGAGCGGTACTGTCAGGGATAGTTACAGAAATTGGTGATGAAGTTGATAAGTTCAAGGTGGGAGACGAAGTATTTGCAATGACCGGCATGAAGTTTGGTGGTTTCGCAGAATACGCAACCTTGTCGCAAGATAAGGGTGTATCATTAAAACCAATAGAATCTAGTTTTGAGGAAGCCTCAGCGATTGCTTTTGGAGGCACGACTGCATTGTACTTTTTACATAAAGCTGGGATAGCAAAATCTAAAAAAGTTTTGATCTATGGATCGACTGGCGCAGTTGGAACATCCGCAGTTCAAATTGCAAAGTCTGAAGGCGCAGACGTAACTGCAGTGTCAGGGCCTAATGGTATAGAGCTGTCAAAATCTCTTGGCGCAGATAGGGTCTACAATTATAAAGAGCAAGACATCTCTGACCTCAATGAACAGTTTGACATTATATTTGATGCGGTTGGTAAATTACCAAAAGATAGATGCAAAGACATTCTGAATGAGGGCGGCTCGTACGTAACAGTTGGCGGGCTTGATGTGGCAAAAGAGGCGCAGTCAGACATGAAGCGGCTGGCTGACATGTTTGATGAAGGTAAGCTAAAAGCAGTTATTGATAAGACCTTTTCTTTTAATGAAATGGTTGAAGCACATCGATATGTCGATACTGGATGCAAAAAAGGTAATGTAGTGGTGACTGTTAGTAAGTAATGTTTAATATATCCCGTCAGGATAATCGACATGTAAATCCAAAATCCACCCATCTGGGAGGACTCGGAGTACCGGCTGCCAGAGTTATGTCCGACGTCTTGGGTTGGTTAAGTTTAATAAAAAAATAATGACACGAAAAATTATTCTATCGGTGACGATTGGTGGAATTGGGATTTCTCTTATGGTAAGAGGTCTCACTGGTCTCTTGGGGTAAAAAATTGCTCACACAACCTAAAACATCCGACGTCCTAAGTCGGATTTTTTGCAGAAAACCAAAGCCCGACTTAGGGCTGAATATGTTAAAAGACAAAAACAGAGTTAGCCACCATTGAATAAAATATCTGTGTAATAAGTAAACAAAGCCACTCCTAGCACGAGTCGATATAGGAGATAATATTTACCGTGTCATAAGCAGAACCGCTGTTCGCCTTCAGATTTTTAGTGAACAAAGGAGTCCTATACGGGAGAGAAAAGTTGGTCAATCTTAGTGTGAAACAATACAATTCCGAAGCCACTGTGCGAGACCGAGGAAGATAAATTAGAACACACAAACTGAAGAAAACCGTGACTATCCCTGTTTACTCGGAGACCGGGCTCCGTGGTTATGGTTACTCGAAAAAACCAGACTTACGTCTAGTTTATTGCGCGAATGCGTCACTGTACACAGGTGTGCTTTTTGACTCAAATGGGTAAGGTATTATTAATGTAAGAGCTAACAACGTAGTTCTATTCAAATTACTTAACAATATTTACATGTCAAACACATATAAAGTTATTGCTATGGTTGTTGTTGTGCTCATTATTTTTTTCGCATGGAAATCCATGCAGAAAGACCCTGTAGCGACACCTCCCGTAGTTGAAGAGGTGTCTCCAGTTGAAACTGAAGTCGCAACTGAGGCAGAAGAGGAAGTTGAGCCAGAACCAGAACCAGCATCAATACCAGTAGCGGCGCCAACGCCTGCTCCTGTAACAACCTCAACGCCAGCAGATTCGAAAGAATCAGTTGACGATACATTATCAGAATTAGATTCGCTTCTAGATGAGAGCTACGATGATAGTAGTCTGGATTCATTCTTTGACGAATCTTCAATTAACACAATTACAGAGGACTATGACATCTAAAATATCCACCCATAGAGTTGTCACCACCCTTTTGCTTCTGACTATGTTGGGTTTTTTAGTTCCACATATCGGAAATGCACAATCAGATGCCGATGTCGCTGATCGTGCCCCAAGAGAGCGGCCAGTAGACGGAACAAATTTCTGTGAAAATCTTGATGAGGCACAGGAACGTGTTCTATCAAAACTTGATGGTAGAGCAGTTCAAGCGCGAGACAAGCATACTGGTCAAGAAAATAATTTTGACGAAAAGAAAACTGAACGACTTGGAGATTTAGCAACAAGGCGAGATGGTGCAGATCAAGCACGAAGTGACAAGATGGATGAATTACGAGCGAAGTCTGAGACTGATGAACAAAATACTGCTATCGATGAGTTTGTTAGTACAGTAGATTCCCTTATAGCTGATCGTCGGTCAGCTCTTGATTCTTCAATCGATGCATTTGAAGAGGAGGTAGAAGATCTCAAGAACCAACGTACATCAGAGGTGGATGACTTTGCAAAGGATTTTGAAGCTGAACTCGTCAGAGTGTTTGATACAGCTGATACAGCCTGTGATAAAGATGATACTGGAGCTGAAGTTCGAACTGCACTTAGGAGTGATATTGAAGCAGTGCGTGCAGACTTTAAAGCAAAGAAAGGAGACTATACATTCAGAGCTGACTTCACAGCAGCTCGCGATGTGCGAAAGGCAGCATTTAGAGCAGCAAAAGCTGATTTCAAGTCTGCTCTAGAAGCAGCAAAAGCTGATTTACGAGCAGCATTTGAGGGATAGTATAAGAAGTTTATGGTAACAAAACACCAGCAGCTGCTGGTGTTTTGTTTATGAAAAATAATACCGCCCTCCAAACTGCTTTGTTTGGAGGGCGGTATTAGTGTTATGCAAGACACTGAGGACCGGTCTCCGTAGTTATAATACAAGTGATACTTTTTATACAAAGTTATAACCCTTAGAAGGGAGTTCGAAACTTTGGTGTACTTAAAGTATGAAAAATGCAATTATTTCCATTCTTGTAATTCTTCTTCTCGGGGGAGTTGTTCTCTATGCTTTAGAGCAAAATAAAGAACCTGAATTATCTGTAACTGTAATTCAACCTGCTGGAGGTGAGAACTATACATATGGCGAAAGATTCAGATTTGTAGTGCAGACAAATGTAGACATACCAGGCACAATGACAACCTATCTGACTGGTAGTAATTCACAAGAAAACTGGGAAGAAAATATAATCCAGAAATTAGTTTCAGAGGAAAAACAAGATTTCACAGTAAACGAATTTTTCAGAGGTAGTTTTAGACTAGGGTTGGAAATTGATGTGACAAATGTTAATCCTGGAACATATTTTTTATTGGCTGTATGGGAGGATACAAACAAAACGCAACAAATACTAGATTTTAGTGCCTCCGAGTTCACAATATCTGAACAGTAATTCTATTATAGATAAAAGCTGGCACAAACAAAACACTTTTCTATCGGAGGTTCGAAAGTCATCTACCCCGCGGAGTAATCAAACCACTCTCATTTCACAAGAATGTTTTGCTAAACTAGCTGGAGTTAGAATTCCGAAACCTATGATAATAATAAATTTTTGATAATAACTGTACTATACTGATGTCATGGAAGAATTCTATCCCTTTTTTCTCATCGTTTTTTCTGGAGTATTTTTTTCAATGCTTTCTATACGGACACATATTCCCTGGGCTGTCATGCTTATCATTGGAGGTATTGTGGTCGGACCGAGTTTTCTTAATGTCATATCCATAAATCCCACGATTGATTTTATGGGTCAAATCGGATTGGTGTTCCTTATGTTTATGGCTGGACTTGAGACAAAGTTCTCACAATTTCGTGAGTTTCAGAAAAGCCTATTGTTCCTGGCTTTTATGAACGGATTCATACCTTTTCTGGTTGGTGGCGCTGTGATATGGCTTTTGGGATACGATCTTATGACTTCTTTAATTGTAGGTATTATATTTGTATCATCGTCAATTGCCGTAGTTATCCCATCACTTGAAATTTCGGGAGTGCTCCATACAAAACTCGGACAGTCTGTCGTTGTTACAACGGTAATACAAGATATAACTAGTCTTGTTTTACTCTCGCTTCTTCTTCAAACAGTAAGTCCGGTAACCGAAGTCCCTTTGTATGTATTTTATCCAGTTTTATTTGGCGTTCTTATCGCGCTGCGACACTTCATTCCAAAGCTACGTTCTTGGGTGGTGAAAATAGCAACCGGATCACCAGATGTTTTTCAGTTGGAATTTAGATCAACCTTTCTCGTGCTCATTGGAACGGTGATAGCATTTGAACTTTTAGGACTCCATCCAATTGTTGCTGGATTTTTCTCTGGTCTTGTTCTTGCAGATTCAATAAAAAGTAAAATTTTAAAGGAAAAGATTCAAACCATTAGCTACGGTGTGTTTATTCCAACATTTTTTATTGTTATTGGACTACAGACAGATATGACCATTTTTCAAGATATCAGAAGTGTTCTTTTAGTTATGGCTATAATAATAGTTTCTCTTATTGTATCAAAATATACTAGTGGATATTTTGCTGCCAGAATAGTTGGGTTTGATAAACTCGAATCGAACTTTTTTGCAGCAACGTCACTTCCGCAACTTTCTACAACACTTGCAACAGCGTTTGTTGCCTTCAGTCTTGGTCTTATTGACCAAACACTTCTAACGTCACTTGTAATTTTGAGTATTGTAACCGTCTTTCTTAGTCCAATTCTCATACGTATTTACTCTGCTCGTCTTAGTGAAAGAAAGAAGCTCAAATAAGTTTATTATTTTTTCAACTAGCATTTCTACCTTTGGTTAAGTCTACATCTCTTAGTTCATTCCATGAGTGCAAAAATTATTATGTTGTGTAGGTTAAAAAGTTCGAGTGTTATCCAGACATAGCTTTAGTTACCTGTATTTGATAGATACTTGCTTTCGTTTTTATATTGTGGCATAGTCAGGGTTGAATTTTCTTTAAACAACGCAACACTTTTTTGCAAAAGGAGTAAATGATGATTACAAAAAAAGAACTACAAGACAGCACATATATTTGGTTGGAATTAAGTACATCATTTTCGCCAAAAAGAAGTTGCCCGTGCATCGTTGTAGGAGTAGATGAGCTTTCTTTTATGCTACTAACACTTGATAACTTCGAGTACTCAGTTGAGTTTTACTTCTCTGATGAAGTTATGTTACATCGTTTGAAAGTCACGTCACTAGAGGAGGTAAATAAGTATTTGCAATGTCGTATTGATACTTTGGAATCAACCGCTAAAAATATACAAAAAAAGATTGATACTTACAGAGCTCTTACTGTAGGTCTTGAAGACGACCCTTCTGCGATGTTTGACGAAATATTAAAGGATTCATCAGCTGATTAATATCCAAACAATCAACATCGCTAATGTAGCTCATTGTATCAAAAACAAACAAATATTCCGCCACTAACACAAACCGTTGGGTGGCGGTTTTTCTATTTATCTCACTCCACATTACAAAGTTGAGCATCCTAGCAAGCTACCAGCATCCTACATAAAAGCACTCCATTAGGAAAAATAAAAGAAAGACTGGTTTCATGAATGATCAGGGTGTAAGAATGTACAATGGCAAACCGGCTGATTTTCGAGAGTCAGACATTGAGCCTGTGCGATAAATAGCCGAGGTATTGATTGTTGGGATACTGATACCTTGTCTGCAACAATAGATTCGAACAGTCTTTAAAGTACGGAGTAGTGTATTGACAATACTACAACTTGTGGTATTTTGTCTCTAGTAGTTTACTTAAATCAACCAACTAAAGAAGAGGGGTTTATATGAGCCAGCCAGACTGTTATATAGCACCGGAATTACTCCGTGAAAAATGTGAATCCGAAGGTATAGATTTCACCCAAGTCAAAGTCAATCTGGAACGTTGGCATGAGTCCAAGTATCTTGACGAAGGAGTTCTTTCTGCACTAGTGCGCCCCGACCTGATTTTCCGAGACGATGGTTCGTTTGTTTATCTCGACCGCGTAATGATGGCTTCATCGCTTGGACTTTCAGAACAATACGCCAAAGGCAAAGCCAATCCAGATAATCTTCCCTGGACTGAATTCGTCGAGAGCGTCACCGAGATGTGACTGCATCTTTTCTTAGAATCTTTCGAACCAGAAACCCTGTGTAGTATCACGGGGTTTTATTTTTTAGATAACAATGACTATTGTTTGTTTTGATTGAGAGATTATCTTGTGCGCTTTAGTTAGTTAGTGTATAAGTTTAATTAGTAACATTTTATAACTCTACAAAGGAGATTAGACATGCTATATGAAGTTCTTTTAGAAAAAGAAAAGATCTACTGGTGGGATGAAGATAAGCTTGGTGATTTTATATTCCATGCAGATAATGATGAACAAGCAGTGGCGTTTGTTGCAACTATTGTATTACGTATAAATAGAAAATACTTGAGAATGAACGAACAGAGAAACGTCTTCATTTTTTCGATTTGCCGCATCGAAAGAGATGGCTATATGGTTGTGCGTGAGTCTATAAATTTATCGGATTGCAGTACTTTATTAAAGGGATTTTGTGCTATAAGAAAGGCCTTAAATGCATTTTATCCTATAGAAAATGGTAAGCGATATTGGTCAATGGCGCATACGTTTAGCAATTACAAACCAGTCCGTCAACACCCTCCACCTCCTAGATTAGAATTAGAACCAGCGACAGATGAAATCTAGACTTTCGTATTGTCGTAAATCAAGTTCTTTCCAAGGTTAATCAAAGCCACTCACAGCTAAACTGAAAGATAATACTTTCATTTTAGCGCATGAGTGGCTTACTTTTTTAATAATTTAGTCTGAACACTCTATTTTCAAATTGACCTAGAATTCAGCTCATGTTGGGTTCTTGTTGTATTGAAATCCAGTTTATAATTCTGAATGTTTCCAGTATTGAGAGCAAGATAAATAAGACCAATGTTATAGAGTAGGTTTTAGTAGGACGGCTTGGAACTCGAGAATATGCACACAATATAGCTCTGTGTGCTAGTTTTGACTCAAATGCTACACTGTATCTCATGACTGAATCAGATATAATTTTAAAGTTAGATAATGTAAACAAAGTATTCAGTACACCTGGTGGACCCTTGCGGATCCTAGAGAGTGTATCTGGTTCTGTGAAAAAGGGTGAAAAAGTCGCTATTATTGGTCCTTCTGGGTCTGGCAAATCTACCTTGCTCTCTCTAATTGGTCTCTTGGACACTCCTACAACAGGCTCAATAGAGGTTGACGGCATCAAAACAGAATCACTTAGCGAAGAAGAACAGGCTAAATTTCGAAACAAAAACATTGGATTTATTTTTCAATCTTTTGAATTAATTTCTCCATTTACGGTACAGGAAAATATTGTCGCTCCGTTAGAGATTGGTAAGAAGGAAGTTTCTCAAGAAGAGTTGTCTGATTTGTTGCAAAACCTCGGTTTGACTGAGCGTAAAAGTGCGATGCCTCAGACTCTTTCTGGAGGCGAGAAACAGCGAGTTGCTATTGGCCGAGCGCTTTTTAACAAGCCGACTTTGATTTTGGCTGATGAACCAACCGGAAGTCTGGATAGAGCCACTGGTGAAAAGGTTTTGTCGATGCTAATTGAGTCGGTTGAGCAGGCAGGAACTACTTTGGTAGTTATTACGCATGATGAATCAATTGCTGAGCGAATGGACCGAGTATTTGAACTAAGAGACAAATCACTACATGAGCGGAGTTAAACTAATTTTTCTTTATAGTTGGCGGATAGTGCGGCGCGAGTGGCGTCGGTTTGCTCTCTCTTTATCTTCATTGGCGATAACTAGCGTTGTTTTAATGCTGATTTTGCTGCTTACTGGAGCGAGTGCGAATTTACTGGCTGACCAGGCTCGTGAGTTGCAGGGCGGTGATGTAGTGTTAGAAAGCTCCTATCCGATTGCGGGTGAAGGTTTTTTTGTGGAAGCTGGAATATCACCTTTAGCCGCATCAGAACAAATTGCTTTTTCCGGTACGTTGCAAAGCGTTGATGTTACTGCCCCTTTTACTATTGAAGTCATTGATGATGCATATCCCTTATACGGTGAACTAATCTTGCAGGACGGAGTATTTACGAGCATTGCTGATGGTGAAATACTCTTAGATGAAGCTGGTCTTAAACGGTTAGGAGTTGAGAAAGGAGATACTGTTTCGTTTGGAGATGTGTCATTAACGATCTCTGATGTCGTGCTTGCCGAACCAACGTCACTATTTGGTGGTTTCCGGTTTTTACCAATCGCATTTATGAGTCAGGGTAGTTTTATTGATGCTAATGTAGATCCGGAGCTACTTCGTGCTGAGTACACCTACGCGGCAGTTGCTCCAGATTTGACCACAGACGCCATTGAATCTTTGCGCATGATGCAGGGTTCGTATCCTGAGATTCATGTAGACATAGCGGGTCAAGATCAGCGCGGGCTACAGTTCGGACTCGCAACAGTTTCTGATTTTCTAATTATTGCGGTTCTGATTACAGCTGTGCTGGCAGCTGTAAATGTGTATGCGAGCGTTTTGTACCTGGTTACTATCGAGCGTAAAAGTTTGGCGGTGTTGCTTGCGCTGGGTCTAACTAAAACCAAGTTGGTGTATGTACTCGGTGCAGCATTGGGGTACGTTGTGGTGTTGGCTAATCTGACAGGTCTTGCAATTGGTGCGATCATATTTCAGCAAGTGCAATCGTTCGTCATGGCAGAGTATCTGATTGCCTTACCGACGCCTAACTTGTTTTTCTACGCTGTCGTTACTAGCGCTCTTATATTGTTGATTTCGATAATGTCATTTTTGCCGGCTATTCGAAAGAGTCTATCTTTGAATCCTAAACAAATTCTCATCGGGACTGGGTCTTCTTTGACTGAGCAACGATCTTTTTGGTCACTTGTATTCATTACCGTTTCGACCCTGGTTCCGCTGGTTGCACTAGCGACTTTCTTGCTTAAAAGTCTGACCCAGGGAGTTTTTGTTGTTGGTGCGATTGTACTAGTTTATGTTGTGGTCGCGACTTTGTATACATTTTTCATTCGTCAGATATACAAATTGCGTTTGCGCGCCCCTTTCTTTTTACGAAGTATCATAAGTCAGAAATATGCTGACGGTCTGTTCGGTGTGGTTTCTTTTACCTCACTTTTTGTGGCGCTAACCGCATTGTGTGTTTTGTCTCTCCTGCAAGTTTCATTAGAGCGATTTTTGGTTAATGATTTAGGTGAGACTGTTCCGTCTACTTATGTGCTTGATGTGCAGCCGTCACAAAAGGATCAAATTGAACTAGTTTTCCCTGAGTTAGAGCTGTTTTCAAACATTAGGGCACGCCTCATAGCTATTGATGACGTAATGATCCAGGAAGAAATTGAAGCAGGGAACAGCGATGTTTCCGGAGAGCTAGCTCGTGAGTTTAATCTCACTGCTCGACGAGATCTGCTTTCGAGTGAGTCAGTGTCGAGTGGCGCATGGTCTGGTGGCGCACCAGGAGAAATATCAGTCGATGAAGATTTTGCAGACCAGGCTAATATTTCGCTTGGGTCAACTATCAAGTTCTTTATTCAGGGTTTTGAAGTGTCTGGTACAGTTACTAGTTTTCGTAGCACCGATTCACGTTCAGGTTTACCCTTCTTCTATTTTGTATTGTCACCAGAAGACATTGGGCAGTTTCCAGGAGTATATTTCGGCTACTCTTATTACGAACCAAAAAAGCAAGTAGAGTTAGGTAGATTTTTAGCGTCTGAAATGCCCAATGTGTCGATGATTGAGACTCAATCTCTTGGACCACTTTTACTACAGATAGTTGGTACTTTGATGGTTCTAGTATTAATTGTGACCATTCCACCGCTCCTTATCGCAACCTTACTGATTGCGATGCTGGTAGTCTCTTCATATGCTACTAGGCGACGTGAAGGAGCTCGTTTCCGTGCCCTTGGCCTTAGTCGCCGAGAAAGTTTTTGGCAATATTTATTGGAAACTGTGTCTCTAACTATCATCGCTTCGGTTCTAGCCTATGGCCTTGGTTTGTTAGCATCAGCTCTTATTAGTGCAAACTTTTTGCAACTTGAGTCAACGGTGTTGTTTGACGGGGAACTCATTGCTGGTCTTGGTTTAATCATTTTCTTCATTATGGGGATTGCGTTATATTTGTATAAAACAGACACGATGCCTTTGCGTGAATTATTGTCTTATGAATAAAAAGTTTTTAAAAATTTGGTTGACACTAGTCTTGGTCAGTGTTTTGTGGTGGGTATTCTTTGCTGGTAAAGAAGTGGCGGTACCGGTAGTAGATATGGTTTCTAGTGATTTTGTTTCTGGGAAATCAATCAGGATAATTGCTTTTGGCGACAGCCTCACTGCTGGGTATGGTGTGTCACAGGCTGAATCTTATCCTGCTCAATTAGAAGCTGATCTTCGTGAAAAAGGCTATGACGTTCTTGTTATTAATTCTGGAGTCAGTGGCGAAACCACCCGTGGTAATTTGGAGCGGGCTAATTTCATTCGCTCCCAAAATCCGGATATTGTCATTTTGGGTATTGGTGGTAACGACGCTCTGCGCGCTTTGCCGATAGGCGAGAATGAAAAGAATATTAGTGCGACAGTGGAAATTTTGCAAAGTGGAAAACAGCCACCTCATGTGTTTCTTTTGCAAATGCAGGCTCCTCTTAATGCCGGCCAGGAGTATAAAGAACGCTTTGATGCATTTTATAAAACTCTTGCTGAAGATAAAGGTCTGGTATTAGTACCGTTCATTACTGAAGATATTTTCCTCGACCAAAACAACAAGCTTGCTGATGGAATTCACTATAATCAAGTTGGTTATAAGAAAGTCATTGATCAGTATCTGTTGCCAAGATTAGAGGAGGTGTTGTTCTATTACAGTAATGACAAGTAATTTGTGATAAAATCTTTTAGATTTAACTTCAAACACTTCCAGTTAATTGTTAGAAACTCGTCCAATCCCCGGAGCAATCAGAAAAAACCCTTATTATAAGGGTTTTTCTTTGCGAGAGGAAGCGGATAAAGGTGTATAGATACCTTTAGTCAGGACTCGAAAAGCTTTTGAGGTAGTTTCGACCACAGTGAGAATAAATCCAAAAGGTATACTGCTTGTGTAACAAGAGAAATTCCTGCCGCCGGAACAAAACTACACAACATAAATTACAAAAATAACGGTCGTATCCATATTACGGAGGACCGGGCTCCATAATACGTGTACTTCGTTAAAGGGTACTGTTCACACTGGAGTTTTATGATCAGTTTCGCTGTTGTATGAGTCTTTTAATTTACAGTCAATTTTGATGAAACATTTTGGAAGTTTCGTGCTTTAGGTTCGAACCTGATATAATTATTTTATGTATTACTATGTTTTGGGCGCATTTTTTGCACTTTTGTTTATTTGGACTATTGGAAGTTACTTGGTGATTAGAAATATTGAAGAGCCAAAATTTACTGTAGTTGAGAGTACGGATGGTTACGATGTTCGAGAGTATTTACCTTATATTGTTGCTGAAACAGACGTAACTGGAGATTATGGTGACGCTACCAGCAAAGGTTTCGGGATAATTGCAGATTATATATTTGGTAACAATACTTCACTCTCTAGTATTGCAATGACAGCCCCGGTACTTGAAAACAAAACCTCGGAAAAGATTGCTATGACAGTCCCTGTTATAGATACTGTAAAAGATGAGAATTCTAGGACAATTTCTTTTGTTTTACCATCTGAGTACACGTTAGAAACTCTACCGATGCCGAATAATCCACAGGTCACAATTACCCAGGTTAACTCACGAAAAGTGGCCGCACTTTCTTTTAGTTGGTATCCAACTGCTAAAAGAGTCGAATTAAAAAAGAAGGAACTTCAGGCACTACTTGAAAAGGACGGTTTGGAAATAAATGGAGAAATACAAGTTGCGCGCTATAACCCGCCCCTATCTATGCCGTTCATGCTGCGTAATGAAATAATTATTCCCATAAAATAAATCATATGCAAACATATAATTGGTATCAGGCTCTTGCTAAGCCAGAATGGGCACCGCCTTCTTGGCTGTTTGGTCCTGTTTGGAGTGTTCTGTATGCAATAATTGTAATATCTTTTGGGTATGTTGCGTATAAGTACATAAAAGGTGTTATACCTTTTATTGTTTTGTTGCCGTTTATACTGAATCTAGTTTTCAACTTCGCGTTCACTCCTTTACAGTTCGGTCTACAAAACAATCTTCTGGCAGCAATCGACATTGTCTTGGTGCTAGGGACGATGGTTTGGGCCGGTTTCGTTATTTATCCATATTTTTCATGGGTGGTATATGTAAACATTCCATATCTCCTCTGGGTGTCGTTCGCTACGATACTCCAACTAAATATTACTTATTTAAACTGGTAACTTAATTTATGGGTACAATACAATTAGTCTATATATATTTACTAACGATTCCTGCCTTTTTCTTAATTGATATGATCTGGTTGGGTTTTGTAGCTAACAAATTTTATCAGTCACAGATTGGCTTTTTGCTTGGTCCTGTTAACTGGACAGCTGCAATAGTTTTTTACTTGATATACATTGTAGGAATAATTATTTTTGCTGTTCATCCAGCGTTAGTAGCTGATTCTTTTGGTAAGGCCGTATTGCTCGGAGCTTTGTTTGGCTTTTTCGCTTACGCAACCTATGACTTTACTAATCTTGCGACCATCAAAGGCTGGCCGATTTTAGTGTCAGTAGTTGATATTGTGTGGGGAACAGTTTTGACAGGAAGCGTATCCGCCGCTAGCTACTATCTAGCCAAGACCTTCGTCTTATAGCACTATGGTATTTGAAAATTTACATTTTATAGTAGGAATCATTGGACTTTTTGTTTCAATGCTCTTTGTCTTGTCAGTAATTATAAAACGGAACGACATTGCAGATATTGCTTGGGGGATTGGGATATTTATAGTTGCGTTTGCTAGTTATTTAGTGGCTGAAGAGAAGTCAGTTCTTCTTGTAATTATGTTAGTTTTGGCTGCCTTATGGGGCGGTAGATTAAGTCTTCGCATATTACTTAGAAACATAAGAAAATCTGAAGATTATCGCTATAAAAAGTGGCGAGACGAGTGGGGTAGATTGTTCTATCCTCGTAGCTACGTGCAAGTGTATTTATTGCAAGGAGCTTTGATGATAGTGGTCGGATACTCTTTTGTTCACGCAGGTGTTTATGGTGGAGGTGCGTCGCTAGGAATATTGCAGTTTGTTGGTCTGGGGATCTGGGTTATTGGTTATTTCTTTGAAGTGGTTGGTGACTGGCAACTTGATAAGTTTATTAAAAACAAACCAGATCCAGGCACAATACTCTCTGCTGGTCTCTGGAAATATACCCGCCATCCCAATTATTTTGGAGAAGTAACTATGTGGTGGGGAATTTGGCTTATGGTAGCTACTTTGCCATTTGGCTATATTGCTCTCGTTAGTCCACTTATGATTACATTTCTAATCCTAAAAGTCTCAGGTATTCCAATGCTAGAAAAAGCTTTCGCTGACAATCCTGTTTTTCAGGAATACAAAAAGCGCACTAATGCTTTTTTTCCATTTCTTCCCAAAAATATTAAGTAACATGAAAAAGCATTCACACATCTGGAAAATACTAATCTTTGACATGTTTGTCATTGAGTTTGGTCCGGTCGGTATTTTTTTCATTGCTTACTATTTTTCAGACTTTTTGACAGCTGCTCTATCTCTGGGAGTCTCTACCTTTGTAGCCTTGATACTTTCTCGCATCGTAAACAAAAGAGTTCCTTGGTTTGCAATCTTTTCTGGCTCACTCACCATTTTAAGTGCACTAGTGACTTACTTGCTTACAGCTCCTTGGGTATTGATTATCACAGACTCGGTTTTTTACCTAATGTTTGCTCTAATCCTAGGTTTAAGTCTTTGGCGTAATCACTCAGTTTTCAAAACTTTCTTTGGTCATGTTTTTTCAATAACAACAAAAGGGTGGCGTGTTTTAGAAAAAAGATGGTTTGTGCTTTTTGTTTTAGCTTGCTTATCAAACGAAATGGTCAGGGTATTCCTTTCTCCAGACGCTTGGGTTACTTATAAGCAGGTAGTCGTTGTAGTGTTCCTTGTGTTTGGTCTGTATCAATTCAAGGTGACTATAAAGCATAGACTATCGCAAGCTGACCGTTTTGGTCTCCGTAAATTTAGTCCCCACAATGAATAAGACTCTAAAAATTAATGATAAAATGCAGTCAGGCTACTCATACACAAGAACTGAAAAACCTGGACAAAACTTTCATCCAGAATTTAAACCTCACTTAACTCCACAAGAAATGCTTGAGATGGGAGTTTTCGGGGGACTATATTTTGGAGACAAACCAAGTGAGTTCCCGAAGACGTGGTGGAAAAATGCAAAATTTTCTTCTGATGGTAAACAGAACAAAGGAATCAATTATTATAAAGTAAACGCTAGTCAACCTCTTTCAGTTTGGAGAGAGAAGGGCTGGTTGCATAAAGAAGACCCCCGTGGATGGTTTCAGTGGTACTGCAGGTATTATCTGGGAAGACGTCACGAAGATGATGAGCGTCAGATAAAACGGTGGAAAGCTATAACGCGTCACGCTTCGCAAATAGCTCACAATTGCAGGCCGGGAGATCAGTATTGTCGCCCAAAACAACGACAGGCGATATTACATTGGTCATACGATGCTAGAAATTTATAGAACCTAAATCTAGACACTATTTCTTTGCAGACCTTTAATCATCATGCTGATATGTACTGAACATAAATAGTTCGCTCAGCCTCACAGTCCGGAGAAAACACATGTCTGCTTTATTTATGTCAAAATTACAAAGAGGATGGCGGGTAATGAAACTCTAGACGATCCATATCATGCAGGAAACAGCGGAAACAAAGTCGGTGAATGAAATTACTGGATACTGATACTCAATATGGTGGGAGGCCTTTTTCTATAAATGGAGCATATTAATATAAACTATAGCTACAAATCTTAAATCAGGTATACTCATAGCATGTCAAAACGAATAATTGCACTAAGTCCCAAAAAGAAGACTTCGTCGCACTCACACAAAACAAAGAAACGTCTAGAGGCAAAAAGAGAAATGCTTGCAAAAAAAGCGAGCAAGGGGAAAAGTAAGTAGATCTAGAACCAGGATCTGCTAATTGAGAGACAGATGTAACAAATACTGATAAAACACGCTTAGAAATGAGTGTGTTTTATTTGCTACCAATCGTTTGTTTTCAATGCTGAAAGTTAGAGTACCTTCCCAATCGTGAGTAAGTAAAATGTCTCAATACCAATAGTATTTGTTATTTAAACCGGATACCTTCGTAGAACAATAAAACTTTTGGTATACTTTGGTATGGAAAAGAAAATTTTGATTATAGAGGATGACAGTATGCTTCGTAGCGCACTGGCCGAGTGGCTTTCGGGGGAGGGGTATGAAGTTAGAGGCTGTAGTTCAGTTGTAGAAGCGTTTGAACAGATTGAGGAAACAAAACCAGATGTAATTTTGACGGATTTAGTAATGGCAAACCACAATGGCTTTGACGTTTTAAAAAAAGTAAAAGAGGACGCACGGCTAAACAGTATAATTGTTTTAGTTATGTCAAACAGCAGCCAGGACAAAGATTTTGAAAAAGCTATCTTAATGGGTGCAAAAGATTTTTTCTCGAAGTCAGATCTTTCATTGAAGGAAATAGTGGATCGGGTAAAGAAGGTTATTTCTGAAACAGAACCTCCTTCAGCTGCTTTAGAATAGTAGGGAAGTAATTCCTTTCATAAGAGTACTCTCTTAACTACTTGAATAGTTAGTATATTTTAAACGCTTGAACCTGTTGTGTTACTCAAATAACGCTTGTTTCGCTTGCTAATTTGCCTATATACATAATGACACCACTATAGATGTATGAATTTCATTGACAAAAACTAATAAGCTTGTATCATGTAGCTTCAAATCGAAATTGTACTAAACAAAGTTTGTTTTTACACTCTCATGAAGGTTTGAGATTATTACTTTGTAAAGAAACAATATGCAAACAGGAACTATCGCTCGTCTTAATAACGGGTACGGATTTATCACACGAGAAGGAGAAGACAAGGATCTTTTCTTCCACGTAAACGAACTAGACGGAGTGGCTTTTGACGACCTACGAGAGGGAGACAAAGTTCAATTCGAAGTTGGTGAAGGTCCAAAGGGACCAAACGCAGTGAAGGTGAGTCGAGTTGACTAGTTAATTTGACCCAATAAAAAAGCACCACTAATGGTGCTTTTTTTATTGTCATTCTAAACTAAGTCACTGTTCTTTCTTCTTAAGAAACTATACTTAAGGATGTTAAAGTTACCAGAAAAGGTACATTTCGATTCGTTCCGTATTAGTCATCTTTCAACTAGGTGATTTCAAACCACCAAAAGGGAAATATGATTGAGGTTAAATCTTCCTTGTAGAACATATGTTACTATTTATTATATGAACCTAGTTAGCCGGCCGCTCTTCAAGCGATTATTAAAAGTATTAGCAGGAATCCTTCTATTTTGGGCTTTTTCTTATTTAGTTTTAGTCATACTATTTCAACCTTCGCATGAGCGTGAGTGGGAATTGGGGCAGGAGGTGTTACCTCATATTCTTTTTGATGGTGATTTAGTAACCATTAAAGGCTTTCGCAATTTTGACTGGCAAGATGACAGCAGTGCAATTCCTCAATATGAGACTCGTTCTTTTTCTATAAACGACATGGATTCAGTTGATGTTTTAATATCTCACTTTGATGATTTTGAAGGCTTGGCACACATCTTCTTAAGTTTTGGTTTAACTACCGGTGAGCAAATGGTTATTTCGTTTGAAACTAGAAGAGAGGTGGGAGAGGAATTTTCTCCTGTTTTAGGCATACTCCGCCAGTTTGAAATTATTTATGTAGTTGGTTCTGAAGAGGATATTGTTGGCCTCCGTACTGATGTGCGGAGCGAGCGTGTATACCTCTACCCAACCAAAGCATCTCCGAAACAAGCAAAGGCTCTTTTTAGAATTTTGGCGACAGATATAAATTCTGTTTATGAACAGCCTCGTATTTATAATACTTTGACAAACAACTGCACTAATGAAATTACTAGACGAGTGGAAGATATTACCGAAGTTAGTTTCCCGCTTTCTTGGAAAACAGTGTTACCAGGATATTTCGATGAAATACTATACGAACTTAACGTTATTGATTCAGACGCCAGTTTCGAAGAAATTAAAGCTCGACACGAAATAAATAATAATCTTGTCAATCGTCATAAGGAGACCTATAGAGTTGATTTAAGAAATAGTTCGCGGGTTGAATGATTTAATTGTATGTTTTCATTTTTTCATAAGCGTAAGAAAGTAGTCGCTGAAAATGTACAAGGTTTATATGGTGCTTTTCTCAAACGTCGCAGACAATTGCTACGTTTGTCTATTCTATCCTTCGGCATTACATTTCTTGCTTTAGCGATAGTTGGCCTTAAATTTTTCTACCCATTTCATATGGTTATTGGAGTTTCTATATACATTCTTTCTTTTGTTCCTTTGGTCCGCAGTATCTATTTATCTAGGCAGACCTGGAAAGCGTATCGAGCTTACTCATGGAGCACATCTTTTTTTAAGAAAGAGCGCATGCGGTTGGTATTTGCAGTCGTCTTTATCATTACTATCATTTCCTTTCTTTGGTTACGCCCCCTTGATGACAGACCTTTTGCCAATCTCACTGATGAGCAATTAGTACAGCAAATAGTCGACGACCGTTATTTGTCCGTCACAGTTATGGATTATTTGGAGACATCTGGTAATGAATTAGTTTCTTTACTAAACACCGGTCGTGAGGATATGAATCTGAATGAAGATGTGTCGATTGCTTTTGCTACCTTTTTGGAAGCTACTGCATTTTCTGAGTCTCTGACTGAATCTCATCGATATTTTGCATCGATACCTTATGGCCTTTGGGATGAGCGAGTGTCATCATTTCTTATTTCTTATAGTCTTTATGTGAAGAAATATGAGATTGTTCACCGAATTATGTCTGCTGTTTCAGGTGATGAGAGGTTGAAAAAAATATTAAACCAGCAAATTTCTGAATTGGGCCACGGTGATGTTTATAGTGAAATGGTGAACCGGTTTTATGAGCCCAAAACACGCCTGCGTCTTACTGGCGGTTATTTTTACATGCAAATATTTGCCCAACCAGATGAAAAGAATGACCCAGCCTTTGCACTCCTTTACAGTAAATCAGCTGGTAGCTATAGCTACTTGAGTGGCAATTTTGTTAGTACTCTTCTTCATACCGGAGAAGTCGTGACTGATAACCTTGAACAAAATATGTTTGACGCTTGGTTTCCAGTTCAAAAGACAGTTGCCACTGCCATGGGACGGGCTATTCTTACAACTAGAGGTAAGGATGGATTTATTACTCCTCAGCAGGCCTTTGCAATGGGAGAAGTTATGAAGCCTGGCGATATCATGCTTCAGCGTCGCAATTGGCATGTCAGTAACGTAGGGATTCCTGGTTTTTGGACTCATTCAGCTCTTTATACCGGTGATTTAGCCACGATGGATAATTATTTTGCTTCCGAGTTTCCGTATCTAGGTCATGACACAATGTCCTCCTATTTAGCTGATAATCATCCTGATGTCTATAGTCGTTACATAGAACCCGATAAGGACGGTAATCCTAGAGCAGTAATAGAGGCAATTGAGCCGGGAGTAGTTGTACAGAGTCTGGCTGTTTCAGCCGATGCTGATTTTGTGGTTACATTGAGGGTTGGTATATCTAAATATGATACTCTCCTGGCTATTTTGCGAGCTTTCGAAAATTTTGGTAAACCTTATGATTTTGATTTTGACTTTGATACTCGTGACGCTATTGTATGCTCAGAGTTAGTGTACGATGCGTATTTGCCGAGACCTCCCGAGAAAGAGGGTTTATATTTTGAAGTTTCAATGGTTAATGGTCGTAAGGTGGTATCTCCACTTGATATGGCAAACAAATTTGTTGCTGAATACGGTACACCAGAGCAGCTTCTCACTTTTGTGTACCTACTGCGTGGAAGTGAAGATACTCAAGCAGCAACTGTAGGAACAGAAGCTGATTTCCTTGAAAGTGTTAATTGGAGCAAGTTTAGCTTCTTTCAGAAATTAGAAGACTAGTTCTTTTGCTATACATATGCCAACATGACTTCATATTAATCTATGAGCAGTTTTGTTCCTAGGGCTGATGAATGGTTCTTATATGGTGCGCGTAGTATACTAGTGAAAGAGTTACTAGCGCCGATAACTGAAACAATAAAAATACATGCTAACGCTTTATTACATTCCCACTTGTCCATTTTGCCAAAGAGTTCTTCAAGTGGCCGAAAACCTGAAAGTTGACTTTGACCTGAAAGATATTTCTGAAGATGAAAAGACCCGCCTAGAGCTAATTGAGAAGGGCGGAAAGGGACAGGTACCGTATTTGGTTGATACAGAGAAGGAAGTAACGATGTATGAGTCAAACGACATTATTGAATATATTCGCGAGAATTATGCTAATTCTGGAGCTTCGACACTGGTTGCGGCTAAGCCTCGTGTACATGTAAGTGGTTCTGTGTGTGAATCTTGTGAAGGTTAGTCGCGTAATAAATTTTCTCTATGACATTTCCAACTATAAATTACAAATACAACGATTTACCAGAAGCGCAAGCTTTAGCTCCTGTTGTGGACCAAAAAATGGCTGCTTTCGAAAAATATCTTCATGATAACAAGCCAGCTAGCTGTGATGTCGAATTTCAAAAGGTAGCACCACGACAAAATGGGCAAATTTATCGAGTAGAGGTTAATTTAATTATTAACGGTACTTTGTTTCGGGCGGAAGCGACCGAAGAAAGTTTTGAAAAGGCAATTGATGAAGTTCGTAACGAGCTAGACAAGGAAATACGTAAAGCAAAAGAAAAGCAAGAGACGCTTGATAAACAAGCCGGAAGAGAGATGAAGGAAAAGATGTTAGATAGTGAGTGATTATCAAGGTAAAGAAAAGACCCGAGAAGTTCTGCTTCTCGGGTCTTTTTTACCTATGACAGCGAGTTTAAATAATCCAAAAAATCAACTTCTTTCTTACCTTCGGGTATAACTCTGAGTAGAAGTAACGAGCCCCCGTTTGTCAGTTCAGCTTGTTTTATTTTTACGCGTTTTTCGTTATGTATAAAAAATGTGTCACCAGTACCGGCAAAGGCATTAATTGTGTGCCAGATCTGCTTGGCTTGTCTACCGCTAGGTAAGGAGCCTGGATTAAGTTCAAGTTGACGAGCAGATGGGTCGAGTTTCTTGCAATAGGTAGCAGCTTCTTGGTCTTGCTCTTGAGGAGAAAGCTCATCGTTCAACCAGGCTGGTAAAACCTCAGCCAAAAGCTTGCCGCCAAGGCTGGCTAGCTTTTGATCTAGTTTTGGTCCGCTCATTGGCCAGTTCGCATCTGTTAGATGTAGTTGCTCTTGCTCAAGTATAGGCCCATGGTCCATCTCTTCATCCATAAGCATGATGGTAACTCCGACATCTTCGGGTAAATTATCCAGAATAGCAGTTCGAATCGGACTGGCGCCTCGGAGCTTAGGTAAAAGGGAAGGGTGAATGTTCACCACACCATGTTTTGGTATTTCGAGCAGCCAGGATGGCAATATGGAGTTATAAGCCACTACTACAAACACATCCCAGTCTGCCTCTTTAAGCTTTTCACGAGCTACATCATCGTTCCTGTAAGTAGTTGGCTGAAAGGTTTCTATTCCTTCTTGTTCGGCCCAGACTTTTAATGGCGGTGGAGTGAGGGTTTGACCCCGACCGCTCGGGCGGTCTGGGTTACAAATAACCAAAGATGGGACAAGCCCCACATCTTTGAGTTTTTCAAGTACAGGAACAGCTAGTGGCTCACCACCAAAATATACAAATTTAAATGAATTATTCATACTCTTACGAGTCAATATAACAGAAAAGGGTATTTTCACAAATAAAAATGGAGGACGTGATGTCCTCCATGTCACGCTACGCACTTAATATGCGTTGCGCCAATTCTTTGTTTCTTTGATGATTATCCTGTTCCGGATTTACTATATAGGGCTCCCCAACGTAAATGGTAATTCTATGAAATTGAGTAATCCAAATCCACAAGGCTTTCTTGAAGCCGTTATCTTTCTTTCGAAACGGCACGTCTATCCAAATAGGAATTATACGAGCACCAGCCTTAAGTGCCAGGTCGGTAACTTGAGTATTAGCTAGGCGGCGTATTTTTCGATTACCCAGCTTGCCAAATCTCTTATTCGACACTTGATTTTTTCGAGCCACGCTGTCTGTTCTACCTCCTTCAGGATGTATCACCACTGTGGCCCCGGATTCGAGAGTACTAATTATCTCAACTATTGCCGAATTATTGCTACCACTGTTCCGATTAACTTTTATGCTATGAGATACTTCATAGAGCCACCTTAGCCATTTTGGGAAAAGAGCCTCGTCTGGCACGCTCCATACAAAATAGCGTTTAGGGTCAAACAGCATCCAAGGTCCTAGCATTGCGGGAATGAGAAACCCTTCTAAAAGAGTCGGGTGATTAGCAGCAATAATAAGCCGGCCGCTAGTAACTGCACGAAATAGTTTTCTGTATCCATTTATGCGAATGTAGCCTAATAGGTATAATGTCCAAAAGATCGCACTGTTGATGTGTCCAAACACTAGTATAAATATAAACGTACCAGCGGTACGCTGGAAACGCTTTAAATTAAACATTAGTATATTACCTCAGTAGTTTTCTATGAAAACAGTACTTTAATGTAGCCTATAGTCAAGTGCTACTCAATAAGAGGTTCTTCATCCTTGCTCCAGGTTTTTTCAGCTCTGTCGACAAAAAGAGTGCCGTCCAAGTGGTCACATTCGTGTTGCATTATTTGAGCTAATAATCCGCCGGCGCCGCGAGTGTAGGACTTTCCGTTTTCGTCTAGTGCGGTGATGGTGACGTTTCTGTGGCGGATAACAACACCATAAGTATCAGGAACTGATAAACATCCTTCACCAACTTCGTGTGTTTTCTTTGAATATTTTGTTATTCGTGGATTGATAGCTACGAGAGAAGGAAGGGCGCCTTCACGTTCACTGTTTTGATCTTCGATTAAAAATAGGCGCTTTGCAACGCCTATTTGTGGAGCCGCTATTGCAACAGCGGCATAACCATCAACATCGTATGTTTTAATTGCCTCCCTCATCCCCTTCAAAATTTTTGCAACTGTTCCATCAGAAAACTCATCAACCGTAATTTCTTCGGAGATGGTATGTAGAGCAGGGTGTGTTTCTGGTACTAACTTGGCCATAATTTTCTACTATAGCAAACCGTAGAGGGTTTTACTATACGATTCGCTCTGGATTGATTTCAATTTTTGCATATGGTGGTAAGGTTCGCAGTTTTATTAAAAGATTGTTATATGTTTCTACGTCATCCGTTGGGACCCTAATCAATCCGTGTCTATTTGTCTTACTATTAGATGAGTTTGGATTGTTGTAGTATTGGACACTAAAATCTGACAAGCAGGCAGAAATATGTTTCTCAAGTTCAATTACAGAGGTGGCTGTACCGACCCAGGTCACCAAGACGAATCTACTATACGGCGGATACTGAAGCATTTGCCTGAGAGCTATTTCGTCGTCATAAAAACGTTCTAGGGCACCGCGGGTAGCATGAATTATTAGATTGTCCGCTTTGGCTCTGGTTTGTATGACAACTTCTTTTTTTGTACATTCACGCAATCTTAAGAGTAGTCTAAATAAAGACTCATCTGCTCGCCAAGTAGGGATAGCTCGGGCTGCATCGAGCGATATAATAGCACTCACATCGACTCCTTGGCTTAAAAAAGGCAAGGCCATTTGAGTGCCTATTAGTACACCAGAACGTTTTGCAAAAAATTCATTGGCAATTTTCTCAGCCTGTTTGGAAGTTGTGGCGGTATTGCTGTCAATTATAGTGATGTCCGTATCAGGCATTTTGCTAATCCACTCGTCATAAACACTCTGGATACCAATACCTCGTTCGCGTAGTCGCCATGAGCCACATTCAGAACA
>JBLIOC010000003.1:0-49536 GCA_047639355.1 Minisyncoccia bacterium
GTGGCGGTGGTTGAGGTGGCTGTGTATGAGTCGGCCACTACGTTGCCTGAGATAGAGAGTTTGGCGTAAGGGGATGTTGTTCCGATGCCGATGTTTCCGCCATCTAAAATAGTGAAGACTTCGGTTCCTCCATCGTTAACGTTTAGGATGTCCCCTGTTCCACTTTGGGTGAAGGTGATAAGAGTCGACGCGCTAGTGGCGGACATTTCATCGGATTGGTCGGAACGAAGGAAGGAAGAAGAAGCGACGCCACCGAGTTGAAAAGCTTCAAAGGCGGCAGGTACGGTACCGAGTTCTTTACGGGGTGACATTTCACCATCCCAACCAGGAGCACCAGTGCCACCGATTTCCACTCCGAGGTAAAGAGTCTGGTTGAAGTTCACGCTGGTGAGTGCTGTGGTACTACCAAGCATCACACTAAAGAGACCGTTGGTGACCTGAATTTGGTCGATGCCAATTAATTCTTCGGTCCAGATGGCTGTGGTGGTTGCTCCACCAGTTGCGTTATATAGGTAGAACCGCATGTTGTATGTGCCGTTTGTGACAGCTACACCAACGGTAGTGGTTAGCTTACCTTGGTAGTTGATAGTAGGAGCTGGTTCGGCATGGGCTGACAATACGAACGCAAAGAGACCCGCCAAAAGTATGAAAGTGAGAGTGGTGTTAATTATTAGGCGGTTCGCAAACATATCTATATTTCAATTTCCTCACGCTCGACCGGTACAACCACGAACGGAATTGTATTACCAATAGCATTACCAGCCTGATCGACTCGTACTACAACCTGGGTACCGTCCGGCAAATTTTTTACCACCACCTTATCGGAAAACACCCCTGCAACAGAAACTGTCGAACTGGGAGTATTTGGGAGGAGGAGGATTCCATTTTGGATTTCTCCGAGAGGTCGTAACTTTTGAGTTAACTTTGTAGTCACAATTTCGCTAGCACCAGAGGAAATGTAATCAGACTCACTAGCTGCAGCCAAGGAAACTTCTGCAGGGATCTTAGACACTTGGGCAACTTGAGTATTTTGTGTCTGAAGTCCGGATGATTTTGAAACTGAAAACAACTCATGAGTAGCGACCCCGCTCAACAAACCAAAACCTAAAACTAAAGAAGCGGTGGCAACAGCTCTCACGTGCAAAGACCGGGCCTTCTTTGTGGTAAATTTGTTTTTCTTCTTAGAAACTTCTCTTAAAATATTTTCGCGTTTACGCTCGATACTTAATTTTTTCTTACGAATTTCTTTTTCTAGAACAACTGACTCTATATACTTGTTAAGAGAATCTATACTGACGTACCATTGACGACCTACGTATGAAGCAACGATTTTATTTTCACGAGCGAGGCGGGTAATATAATCCCGCGAATAAGAAACAGCCGCAGCTGCTTCCTTAATCGGAGATAGCTTTATTCCATCAATTTCTAAAATACCAATCATACAAACTTAACTTTAATTATATAGTTAAACGCATATAATTATTGGTAGACATGTGTATAAAGTTAGTAAGATTAATGACTAAAAAATTCCAGTAAATTTTCTACTTGAAAAATAAAATCGAATTCGGATACAGAGTCAAAAATGACCACACTGGCGTTGGCAGAAAAAATAAGCAAAACACAAACCAAGGCAAGAATTGTGGCAATCAGTGGAGAAATAAGCACTAAGGTGGGGACTTCTTTTTCAGCTTGTTGCAATGGTACAAAAGTAGAGACCGGTAAGGTTTGTGGAGCTTGAGTTTTAGGCCGAATACCCATCGGGTTAGACCGGAGTTTAGTACTAGTATGAATTTGTGGGCGACGGGCGTCATTAGCGAGGTCCTTTTTAAGACTTGATGGTGAGACTAAGTCTGTTTCGACTATATCTAGTTTAACATTTTCTGACTCTAATTTAGACGTTTTCAGTATGTTTATATTGTTATTCTGAATATCTGAGTTAGGAGAATCAGTCTCAGGAAACACTTCTTCAGGATCTGAGTTCAACTGTGGTTCATGTATTGGTTCAATTTCAGGTTCTGGGGCAGCAAAAGGTACAATCTTCAGCTTTCCGGATAACGAAACTTGTGGCAGCTCTCCAGCTTCAAAAGAAGATATGACTTTTTCTCCAGTAACTCTCAATTTTTTAGCATTAGCTGGCTCTATTCGGATTGTTTTTGGTGGTCCAGTCTTCTTTCTTGTTAGTTGAGGAATTAATGTTTCATCATCTAATTCATAAGCAACTGTCAGTTTCTTAATCCTGACACCTTCTACTTCAATAGGAATATTCGTAGCAGTTTTTGTTGTTTTATTCTGAATTACTGGTAGTACTTCTTTACGTGGCAGCTTTTTTTCTTTAGGTATATCTGGATTAGTTTTTTTTGCAGTGCGGGAAAGTTTATGTTTGTTGAGTTTATGTTCCTTGATGGATCCAGGATTTACAAACCAAGTTCTGCCAACAAGACGAGCATCGACTTTTTTAGCTCGACAAAGTTGACCAATGTAATCTTGAGTATATCTAAATTTCTTCGCCAAGGCTGACGCTTTTACATACTCCACTCCGTCAAGAACTACCGTATCCATAGTCCATACATTATATCAGATGGAAATAAAATACACCTCATCCTGAGGTGTATTACTACTCGGCTAAACGAGATAGTGTTTATTTAATAGTGTCGATAAACATAGCCTTAAGAGTATTTGGGTTAGCTGCACCCTTTGTTGCTCTCATCCCTTGCCCGACCAGAAACTGCAAGGACGCTTCTTTGCCTGATTTATATTCACCAACAACAGACGATTGATCGGCTATAATTTCATCAATTATAGGCTGTAGTGAGGACGTGTCAGAAACTTGTAGCAGCTTACGTTCTGTAGCTATCTCTAGCGGACCTACAGCAGCACTAAAAAGCTCAGTGAGGAGATCTTTAGCTACGCGCGAACCAACTCTCTTCTCGGCGAGCATAGTCATCAATTCAAGGAAATAATCTTTATTTAAGGAATCTAGAGTATAACTGTTGTCGGCCAATAGAGCTGTGACGTCTGAAGTCAGATAATTTGCTGAGAGCTTAATAACATCAGGCTCTAGGGTAGGGTCAGTAGCAATGTCAGCAAAGAATTTATCGATTTCTTGATTGGAAATAATGGTCTCGACAGCATTACTCGTTAATCCGAGATTTTCGTATTTTAGCCTTTTATTGTTGGGTAGATTTGGCATTTTCTCGGCTAGAATTGACGGTGAAAATGGAATATGCTTCGCTGTATCAATTTTAGGTATATCAGGATCAGGAAAGTACCGATAATCTTTAGCTGTTTCTTTTGACCGTTGGGAGAAAGTGCGTGCTTTATTTTCGTCCCACCCTCGAGTTTCTTGTGATACCACTTTCCCGCTATCTAACAATTCAGCTTGTCGCTGTATCTCATATGTAATAGCGGCTTCAACTGACTTGAATGAATTTAGGTTTTTTACCTCAACCTTAGTTCCTAACTGACCAGATGTTTTACTAATTGAAATATTAGCTTCTACTCTCATTTCTCCCTTTTCCATGTTTGCATGTGAGATTCCTAGGGTGCGCAAAAGTAACTGGAGTTCCCGAGCAAATGCACCGGCAGTTTCTGCGTTATGAATCACTGGCTCAGTTACCAACTCCATTAATGGCACACCGGCTCGGTTAAAGTCTACGAGACTTTGACTTCCCTTGTCATGCTGACTTCGCGCGGTGTCCTCCTCTAGATGAACTCTAGTAAGTTTTATTCCTTTGAGTTCGCCGTCTGTTAGAAATGGAAATGCGTACTGACTAATCTGATACGCTTTTGGAATGTCAGGATAGAAATAATTTTTCCTGTCAAATTCAGAGTACTGCGCGGGAGTGGCTCCAACAGCTTGTCCAAACATAAGAACCATCTCAATGGCTTTTTCATTTAGCACAGGTAAAGTACCCGGGTGAGCTATACACACAGGACAAATAAATGTGTTCGCCTCACTTCCGTGTGGCTCATTTTTACAACCGCAAAACATTTTGCTTGCTGTATTAAGTTCAGCATGAACCTCTAATCCGATAGTTGGGGTATAGGACATAGTCTACGAAAATTAATCACAATAAAGTATTTGTTATTGTACGTTTCTGCTCACTTAGTTACAAGCGTTTTCGGCCAAAGTTTAAAATCGTACAAACTTAACTTCCCTTATAAGTGAGGTGCACAAGTATTGTAAATAATCGGCAGAAATAAAACTAAGCTTGTCCTTTTCGTAAGTGAGCTACAAGCTCGTCACCCACCTTTTTGTATGATTCTGGGTCATCTTGACCAAGAACAAGCACACGTTTCTCAGTTTTTTCAAGTGTTTTAACTGCCTTTTCAATATACTCTTTACTTACAAGATCCTTTTTAGTTAAAATAATCCACTCTTCCTTCTCTACAAGTGCTTTGTCGTACTGAGATAGCTCTTCTCGAATGGTATAATACTCCGATAAAGGGTCTTCGTGCTCTAGGGAGACAAGATGAATGAGCATTTTTGTACGAGAAACATGGCGTAAAAACTTGTGACCAAGCCCTTTCCCTGCTGCAGCACCGGCAATCAGACCGGGAATATCAGCAATCATAAATCCGTACATGTCTCCCAAGTGTGGCTCTAGTGTCGTGAACGGATAGGCACCGATTCGAGAGTGTGCGTTTGTTAAACTGTTGAGCAAGGTTGACTTACCGGCATTTGGTAACCCAATCAAACCGATATCTACCATCAAGGAAACTTCTATGAGAAAATCGCCGGCTTCACCAGGCTTGCCAGTGGTAAATTCTTCAGGAGCCTGATTGGTTGATGATTTAAAATATTCATTACCAAGTCCACCCCTACCAGCTTTGAGGATACGTTCTGTTGCTCCAACAGTAGTGAGTTCAAAGGAACGATGGCGACTTATGTCTGTGACTCTAGAACCAACAGGAATATCGATATACGTATCTAAACCATTCTTCCCCGCCTGACTCTTGCTAGTGCCTGGGTCTCCAGCTTCGGCTATAAACGAATTGTTACCAGTGTACTTAGAAAGACGATTTAAGTCTTTTACGGCACGAACATAGACATCACCGCCGTCCCCACCGTTTCCACCACAAGGACCCGCCATAGGTCGGTATTTTTCGTGGCTCCAACGAACAACGCCGTTTCCACCGTCGCCTGCCTTTGCATAAATTGTTAGCTCGTCAACAAACATAATGTTTTGACTGGAACAGTACCGTACTCGGGCATAATATGCAATTAGTCTCGAATCTCTCGGTAAGTTACAGGTTTTCTTGCTGAACCTTGTTTTATGAAACGGCTACCTATAGTGCTTATAATACTCATTAGAAGAGACCCTAGAAGGGCGTACCAGATATTCTCTACAGCAAAACCTTCGATGAAGGATGCGGCAAATAGAAACAGTGCGGCGTTAATAACAAATGAAAATAGGCCGAGAGTGAGGATTGTTATAGGTAGAGTAAGTATAAATAGAATCGGTCGGATAATAGTGTTAAAAAAACCTAGCACGATGGCAGCAATCGTAGCCGGATATAATCCTTCTACAGTAATACCCGAAACAAGGTTTGCGATTAAAATCAGTCCGAGGGCGTTAAATAGTAATCTAAGAATTAGTGTCATTTCTATATTGTAAACTTGATACTCCACAAAGACAACAAAAAACCGCCCTTAGGCGGTTTTTATGTTATTTGGAAGCAATGGACCAGCCTGAATTTAGCAACGGTTCGGCTTTTTTATATTTCAATTCTTTTGTCTCTTTACCATTTGAAATAATAACAATGTCATTTCTTGAATAAGCCTGCTCTTTTACAACCGGGTTTCGTTTTGTCTGTCCCATGCCAGCACTACTACCAGCGGCTGCTTGTGCTGCCTCAGCTTCTTGCTTACGTTCAGCCTCCTCCCTTGCAACAGCTTGTGGCTGTACTCGTGGCAACACATCAGCGATACGTACATACAGCTCTTCCTGCAATTCTTTAATAAGTCTGTTACCTTCTTTACGGTACTCAATTAGAGGATCTCGCTGACCATAGGCTCGCAGGTTTACGCTGGAGCGGGTGTAGCTCATAACCTCCAGATGCTCTACCCAGAGCATATCCATCATCTGAAGAGTTAACCGACGGAAAATATCCATAAACTCTACTTCAGCATACTCTGCTTTTTTAGCCTCAATGATGTCCTTAGTTTCTGGAAAGGCTTCGTGCAGCTCTGACAAAACACCTTGTACTTCTGACTCATCCGCCAACAATAGATTTCTACGACGAACGTAAATTAGTTGACGTTGTTGATTGAGCACATCGTCATAGGCCAGAACTTGCTTTCGTGAATCAAAGTGGAAACCTTCAATCTTTGTTTGAGCACTTTCTAGTGTCCGTGAAATCATCCCCATCTCAATCGGTTGGTCTTCGGGAATCTTAAAGGTTCCCATCAGGCTCTGAACTCGCTCACCACCAAACACACGCATGAGTGAGTCATCCATGGATACAAAGAATTGAGTCTCTCCTGGGTCACCTTGGCGACCTGACCGACCACGTAACTGATTATCGATACGTCGTGCTTCATGACGCTCTGTACCGAGTACAAATAGCCCACCAAGCTGTTTAACCTCTTCAGCCTGCTCTTTGGTAGCCTCTGGACCACCTAACTTGATGTCTACACCTCGACCAGCCAAGTTGGTTGCAACAGTCACAGAACCCTTGCGTCCGGCAGCCGCAATAATTTCTCCTTCCCGTTCGTGGTTCTTAGCGTTAAGAATCTCGTATTTCACCCCAGCTTTAGCGAGAGCTGCTGCCAGCCTTTCGTTTGAGTCAATTGAGGCTGTACCTATAAGAACTGGCTGGCCAGTTAAATGAACCTCCTTCACCTTCTCTATAATAGCTTTGAACTTTCCTGATTCATTTTGGTAAATTAGATCGTTTCTGTCGAGTCGTTTTACATCGCGATTTGTTGGTACCGGAATTACTTCGAGATTATAAACAGTGAAAAACTCTTCTTGTGAAGTAAGCGCAGTACCAGTCATACCTGACAACTTGTCGTACATACGGAAGTAGTTCTGGTAAGTAATTGAAGCAAAGGTCTTTGATTCTTTTTGAATCGTAATTCTTTCTTTAGCTTCAACGGCCTGATGTAGACCTTCTGACCAACGACGACCAGGTTGTAGACGTCCTGTAAACTCATCAACAATCACCGCCTCGCCGTCACGGACAACGTACTCTTTGTCTTTTGTGAACAGTGCTTTTGCTCGGACTGCGGTCTCCAAGTGGTGTACGTATTTAATTCCTTTGTCTGTATAAATATTATCTATACCAAGCATCTTTTCAGCCGCCTCGACACCAGCATCAGTTAGGGTGGCACTCTTAAGTTTTTCATCAACTATGAAGTGCTCCTCTAGATTTAACTTAGAGGCAATCTCAGCAAACTTAGGGTAGAGATTCTCTGTGTCAGCTGCTGGAGCAGAGATAATAAGCGGGGTGCGAGCTTCATCAATTAAGATTGAGTCGATCTCATCGACTATTGCATAGGAGTGATTTAGTTGTCGTAACCGACCTGCTTCATATTCGATATTATCGCGAAGGTAATCAAACCCATATTCGCTGTTAGTACCATATGTTATATCAGCCGAATAAGCCTCTTGTCGCTTACACGGACGAAGAAAATCATGAACAACTTTAAATGAACCAATCGCATCACGCTCTTCGTCTTTGTCCTGATGATCAGGGTCATATAAGTATGACGCTTCATGATTCACTACACCTACAGATAGCCCTAGCTTGTTGTAGACCTGGCCCATCCAGACAGCGTCACGCTGGGCCAGATAATCATTAACGGTAATTACATGTACCCCTTTGCCAGTAAGGGCGTTTAGTGATGCTGGTAAGGTCGCAACCAGTGTCTTTCCTTCACCGGTGCGCATCTCAGTTATTTTACCGCGGTGCAAAATTACTCCACCAATGAGCTGAACATCGTAGTGTCGCAACTCAAGGGTTCGTATAGATGCTTCGCGCACCATAGCGAAGACTTCGGTAAGCTGTGAATCAAGCGTCTCACCGGCTGCTACCTTAGCTTTACAGGCAGACATTCTTTCTACTAAAGCTTCGTCTGACAATGCGCTAATCTCAGCTTCTTTATCGTTAATAATAGTAACGAGTGGCTGAATTTCTTTCAGCTCCTTCTCGTAGGTTGGTCCAAAGAATCTATCCAAGAATGACATAATAAAGTGTTTGAAATTAAAGAATGCTGGTGACGACTAACAAGACCACTTGGCAGACCGTTGCCGCCAGATTCAGGACTAGGAATAAAGCCCTGAATAATAGCGAAGCGGCTGCATACATTCACAATAGTTGCAAAAATTAAGGAGTGTAATGACTATAATTTTTGTATGTCGGAATTTGTTCTACCCTTGGGCAAATTCCGACCGCCTTACGCTTCTTTTTTCATGCAACATAATGGGGGTAGTATAGCCGATTTAGAGCTAAATATAAAGCAAAATCGCCCGTTTGGGCGATTATGCTATAAGTCTAACGCGAAGGTGTCGGATCGTCTCCGCGCTTGTTACTTTTTTTTGGTCTTGCGGGTCGCTTTTTTTACTGGCTTCTTAGCTGTCTTTTTTACGGTCTTTTTTACTACTTTCTTAGCAACCTTCTTCTTGGCTGGCTTTTTCTTGGTAGTTTTCTTTACCGCCTTTTTAGCAACCTTCTTGACTGTCTTCTTTACCACTTTTTTTGCAGTTGTCTTTACTGCTTTTTTTATGGTCTTCTTTACAGGCTTCTTAGCTACTTTCTTAACAACTCTCTTCGCCGGCTTCTTTGCAACTTTCTTTTTTGTTGTTGGCATATTGTGATGAGAAATGGGGTGAATAAAATTTCGACCGCAACACCTTCTCGATTTCAAAGAACAGACAGGGAGAAGATTTTTGCTTACACTTATTATGACTTGTTATGAACATAAGTACAATTCCTTTTTGAAAAAAAATTTGGGGATAAAAAAAGTGTGTGAAAAGTTTTAAAAAACTTTTCACACACTTTTAAATTTAATTAAATTAGGAATTTTTATGCAGTAATGAAATTTACTTCAGACTCAATCGTGATTCCAAAATTTTCTTCGACCTCTCTAACAATAAGTGAGGCAAAATCTTGCACATCAACGGTGGTGGCACCTTCTTCAGTAACAATTGAAAGTGAGTGTAGTGGCGACAGTCCAACTACACCCTGACAACGTTTCTTTCCATAAGTACGCTTATTATACGCGGTACATTCCATTAAAAAAGCAGTTGATACTTTTATAGTTCCATCTGGTAACGACCAGTGCCAAGGAGATAATTTTTCACTGACTTTAGAAAAGTTTCTAGCTACTACACCTTCGAGATGAGAAAATTCTTTAGCGTTTAAAATTGTATTTTTAAAAAAGGAACCCGCTGAACAAAAACAACCATCAACCATGCCAATATTTTTTCGCACACTGAGTACTACTTGTCGAACATCAGCAAGAGTTGGGTCACTAATATTTTTCTCAAGCAAAAACTTTTTGATACTTTGCGACGAACTACGATAAGATAAATTAATTCCTGCGGCAGCGGACGTGAGACGAAAAGTAACTTCTGTAACGATAAGATTTGCGCCGGCCGACTGCTTGAAAAGACTGTCGCGATATCCAAACTCACATTCCTCTGCAGTTAGCGTTCGTGATTGCTTAGCAGCCACATCGAACACTCTCACTGATTCAACTATCTCAGCGACTGACGTACCATAAGCGTTGATGTTTTGAATTGGTGCCGCACCAATCGTGCCTGGTATACCAGAAAGATTCTCGAGTCCGGCCAGACCACGTTCGATCACCATCGACACAAACGAATCCCACCCTTCGCCGGCGGCTGCAGTAACTAATGTCTCACCGTTTTCGGCCGTCTTAAAAGACATTCCCATCAACTCGTTCTTTATAACCAACAGCGACAACTCACCATCTGCGATAAGTACATTGGAACCACAACCCAACACTAAAATTGGAACGCCTTTAGATTCGGCAAACTCAACCATTAGTGGTAAATCAGTGGCGTCCGTTAGCTTGGCAAAATAACGAGCAACACCACCTACTTTTAAGGTGGTGTACTCGGCTAGAGAAATTTTCTCCTCTATGCGCAACTTCATACAATATTATTGCTGACAGCCTTCTTCTGGTTTACGACCATTCTCGATATTCTCAACTATACAAGTAGCTGTTAGTGCAAAATCTGGTACTTTAACTTTAGCTTCCTCAAGGGTGGTAATGGCTTTTTCATTTTCACCTTGTTTGTAATAAAGAAACGCTAAAGTTGCCCATGTTTGTGGGTTAGTAGCCCAACTTTGACCTCTTTCGGGCTTAGTGTTTACTCGATACTCAAATAATTCCGTTACAAAAGCAAACTGACCAGCATTATTAGCAGCACCGACAAGGAAGTCACTTGCTGCAAATCTCTTTAAGAGAGTCTCATCACTTATTTCAGGATTATCACTGTGCATCAAAGCGATAGCAGCTTCTGGTTCTTTTACGTAGAAAAGTGAACCGGCATAATATTCACGCGCTTCAAGATTACGTTCGTCTAATTCAAAGCCAACTTGCAATAACTGTCGAGCCTTTTCGTTTTCACTTCTTGAAAGTTCAACAAAGCCTTGTTGAATAATAATTGCCTGTTTGTTAGGTGAAAATTGACGAGCTAGTGCAAACTGTTCTTCTGCTTTGTCTAACTGGCTGGTAGAACGGTAGTAACTACCTATAAAAACGTGAATTCTTGCATCACCAGGCTTTTCTTCTGCCAAGCGCTTAAGTTCTCTTTCAGCGGCTGTGATGTAAGCCTGACGAACTTCATCAGATACTTTTTTGTTACCAGCAAAACTAATTGCCTGTTGAGCGAGCTGTTCGGTAATTTCTTGATGAGCGAATGAATCGCGTTCTAAAGCTAAATCAAACGCGGCCAACCTCTCAGTTGGGTTTTGTGATCGAAAACCTTCGATCATATCTCCAGCAGCCTGCATTCCCGGCATATGATAGAAATAAATACCGGCCACCAAGAGCGCTGCTGTTATTGGAGCTGCAAATTGTGTGACTATGATTTTATCAACCTTAAAGTTCGCCAGTTTGTTTGGGACTATCCCCACTCGTGAATTAATCAAACCAAGAATGACTGCAAAGAAGATGTAACTCACTATATTATCAAACACAACAAGATTGTGGGTGAAATAACCAGCGAGTATTCCCAGGAGAACTCCTCGTTCAACAACGGTGAAGGCGTTATCGTCTTTATCTCTAAAAGGTCGGACCAGTAGGTAGTATAAGCACCAGCCAAATATACTTAGGTAGACGATTAGTCCTAGGAAACCGCCTGTAACCAACCAGTCCATAAAGATATTGTGCGAACGATCAAACCATTGTTCCTGAGCATAAAGTCGAGGATCGTAGTTCTGATTGAAGACATAGTTGAAGTTACTCTGCCCGTAACCAAGAACGGGTCGTTCCTTAACCCCTTCCCAAGCCGCGCTCCAAATAATGCCTCGAATTTTTAGGTCATCTAGTGAGATGTTGGCGATACGCGCCATATTGGGATTATTTTGAATGAAAGTTGAATCACGCGCTCCAACGAATGCTCCGACGGCCAACAAGAGGAATACGAATCCCCCAATGGCGTACTTTCGATACTCATTCAATTGGGTAGAAAAAAGTCCAATGTACGCCGACATCACCATGACTCCAACAGCTAGACCAATGGCTGTACCACGAGTACCGGTTTCAATAAGAACAAAGGTAAACATGGTAGCAAGAACCCCATATAAAACTTTATGCATAACGTTTTTAGTCTCCACAAATAACCAAAAGGCGATGAAGACGTGGAAGAGCATGTAAATCGCCATGTAGGCTGCGTTACCGAGCCTACTGTCGATACGGTTATTACCTTCAATAAGGCCACCGTACTGCGCCAGACCATAAAACGCCACGATGAAGGCAACAACTAACGAAGTATTGAGTAGATACTGCCAATGCTTTTTAGTTGAGAGCACCGAACCTAGAACCAACATATATAAGAATGTATGTACAAGTGATACATAGCCATCCATACGCTCAAAATTACTCCAAAAGCTTGAACGTGGATGCTCACCATAGAGATTAGCAAAGAACATTACGATAAGTAGTGCCCCAAAACTCCAGACTATTCCTGAGATTCTTGGTCGATACTTCACTTCATACATAGCCAAGATAATCCAGGCTGCAAACACGACATCAATAATTATTCTAAACCCGAAGTTTTTACCAGTAATATAAGGGAAGAAATAATCATTCTCTACATAGAGGGTAAGGAACGGGACCGCAAAAAGTCCTGCAAATACTACCGCTTTCAAAACATCTTTCATATGGGTGACACTATACCACGCCAAAACCCGCAAGAATCCCTAGACGAAAGGAAAAATGGAGGTATAGATGGCAATAGAAACTCCGGCGCTACGCGCCGGCCTTTCTACTCATACAGCTCGCTATGGGTGCCAATTTCGTAGAAAGTGACAACTGTTTCCGAAATAATAAATATTGCGAGATAATCACCAGTTATATTCATGCTCTGCATAGGATACTTAGCACCTCGTAATAAATGCACTTTAAGAAGAGGGTGATTCTTTTCATTTAGCAATAATTTTAACCGCGCACTAAACTGAGCTTGTACCTTGGGAGATAGTTTTTTAAACTGCTTTTTAAATGTCCTACGAAAAACAATTTCCATAGCTTACTTATTCAGCCAGGACATTGCATCTTTTGCACTATTGAATGTTGGGGATACATTCTTTCTAGCCTCTGCCTCAACAACAGCCTTTTCCAGTCGTTTGGCAACTTCTGGGCGAAGTCGTGGCTCACCACGTAAAGTAAACTCTCCAGAACGAACAAATTCTTTGAGGTAAGAATTTACCACCACCGAAAGAGGTACTCCAAGATACTTCGCCAAGGCCTGTGCCTGTTCCTTTACCTCAACATCAGTTTTCACATTTAAGACTGTTTTCATATATAACCATTGTATATACAACAGTTATATTGTCAATATTTATCTTGGGAATATAAAATCAGCATCTGCGGAGGGTGGCCCTCCGCAGGGATGAGCCGGTTTAAAATTGGTTAAACTTATTAAATTCGTTTTTTAGCAGAATTTGTCCTATATCCTACGGCCAAGATAATATCGAGTGAGTATAGCGAAACAGGTTTATCTGAGTCAGCAATGTGCATTTTTTGCACATTGCTTTTCTGATTCACCTCCCCACTCTTAAAAACATTACCAATGTGTTTAGTCACAACAGAGCGCTCTATTTCGTACACCTCAGCAATCTGTGCCTGAGTTGCCCAGACAGTGTCATTGGAAAAATATCCACGCAACTTCAAGGCGCCAGACTTAGTCTGGTAAATTACCAAACTTTTTTAGGCTTTCTGTTTGATTCTTCTTCATGCCGTAAATTATATCACTTTACCAACCGCTTTCCCCGCAATATAGCAGCTATTTTGCGGGGAAAGACTATTCTACTGGAGTATAGAAAGTACCTCTTCCGATACCTTGTCGCTTGAGCTTTCCAGCCTTGGTAAGTGTTCGTAGATAGGTGCTGGCCGTACGGTCACTAATACAAAACAAATCCTCAACGCCATCGTTGGTGATTCGTTCGTCTATCTTGGCGGCTTGCAAGATTCGGTCTAAGCGGCGCTCAGTCCGCTTGGCCACGGCAATGTGGGCAGATTGTCGCACAGCGCCACTTTCCTCATCATCAGAAAATAACGGCGAGGCTTGTCGAGTAGACACCTCTCTCACGTACCACCCAACGAGTGAACCAACCAAGAGGCCACTCGCGATTCCCATAAAAAATAGTTCCATATCAAAAGTATACCAACTCTCTCCCTTAAAAGGTATTGCTGCAAGAAACTGAGCGAGTGAAGCCGGCAGCTTCAGCTTCGGCCTCGGTGCAGAAGTACGCTTCACCCTTGCTCGTATCGACTTTTATCCGATTGTAATTCGGACAACCTTCATAAAAATAATTTCTGCCGTATGATTTATCAGAAATATTACCCTTAATAAGGCAATTAGGGTCGGCCGGATGACTATCTGATTGCATCTCACTTTTCTTATCTACCTGTTCACAAGCACCCCACAGACCTAGTCCTGCTCGCCTAGCTTCATCTTGAGCTGTTGCAAGTAGGTCACGATAACGATTGTCAGGGGCGACGGCCAGTGTTTTGGCGTGTCCGGCGCGCACCATCGCATCATTTACTAATTCATCATCTTCATCCACCTCATCGGCTACCAAATAAACGTACCTTAGGAGTCGGTCAAAGAAGTCGGCTCCACTAATATCTTTTTCTACCCGCACATGCTTCCCTGCAACCAAACTCTCTAGAAAAGCCGAAGCTTCATCATAACCACAAGCGCCTCGCTCTGGAGAATCAATTCCAATTAACCTTATTCGAACATCATTTTCTAAATCGAGAGTATCACCGTCTACCACCTGCACCACCTGATGAACACTTGATTCAAAAATATCCGCATCATTATTGCGAATCACTGTATAGCCGTACCCGGCGGCTCCACCGGCCAACAAGAAAGCAATAACTGAACCTAGAACTGTCTTTTGCATTACCTAAAGTATACCAACAGAATCGTATGCAAAACTTGCCCCCAGTAAATATCCTCCGACTATAAGAAAGAGAGCGAGCACAACCATTAAGTACCGACGGAGTTTCATACTTTTATATTACCGCAAAACTATTTTACTTTCACTACGTAAATAATCTAATACCTGCTCTACACCATCCTCGGCACTGGTCGTTGTAGTATCAATAACCAAATCAGGATTCACTGGCTCCTCGTACGGGTCGTCAATGCCGGTAAATCCTTTGATGATTCCCTTTCTTGCCTTCTCATACAAACCCTTCACGTCACGTTTTTCACATACCTCAAGAGGTGTTGAGACATGTATTTCAATAAAAGATCCGTGGTTTTCTACTAATTCTCTCGCTTGGGCCCGAGCTTGGGCATATGGAGCAATCAAAGCGCAAACTGCTACACCGCTGTGTTTGGTAATTTCGCTGGCCACATAGCCTACACGCTGCACATTCAAGTTTCTATGCTCTTTGGAAAAACCCAACTCACTGGTGAGATGATTACGAATCACATCACCATCAAGTAGCGTCACTTCTTTATCTTGTACCTCTAAAAGTTTACTGGTAAGAATATTGGCAATTGTCGACTTCCCCGAGCCCGATAAGCCGGTGAGAAAAATTGTTACTCCGCGGCGTTGTTGTTTTTTAACACCAACTCGCAATTCGGCGATACTTTCAGGAAACGAAAACCACTCGGGAATTTCCTCGCCGGCAAATAACTTCCGACGAAACTCGGTACCAGAAATACTCTCCATACTTTCGCCCTCTACCATTTCATCAACGCTTGCGTACCCACCTCGGGTCGGCACGTAAGCTAACTCAGCACTAGGTACTACTTCAATTCCGATTTCTTTTGCGTACTGCAAAGCCCAATCTCGAGCTTCATATGGTCCATAAAATGGCTCACCCTGGCTATCCTGGCCAGGCCCGGCATGATCTCTCCCCACAATAAAATGTGTAATGCCGTAATTCTTTCGAATAATCATGTGCCACAGAGCCTCACGAGGCCCAGCCATCCGCATCGCTAGTGGCAAAAGAGCCAGAGAGGTGAATTCTTTACCATATGTATCACACACCACCTGGTAGGTACGAACGCGGGTTATGTAATCAATATCACCTTCACGAGTCATACCGACCACTGGATGAACCAAGACTGGCGCACCAGTCGCTTCGTGAGCTCGCTTCACCAATTCAAAGTGAACTCGGTGCATTGGGTTACGGGTCTGGAACGCTACCACCTTGTCCCAACCCTTATCTTTAAATACTTGCTTCAGCTCGGCCGGTGTATAACGATAGTCTTTAAAATCGTGTCTAGCCTCAAGTTGGAGTTGGTGAATAGTTCCACCTATATACGTATCGTGCATCTGGTTCAATACATACCTCACACCTGGATGCACCATGTCTTTTGTTCCATACACTCCAATTACTTCAGCTTGTTTATCTGGCTGATAGCGACTTTCTATATCCATCACAGCAAGAGGGTTCCCGTAGGGGTCACAAAGTACAATCGACTCCCCTACCTTAAAATCAGCACTGTCAGGAATATCGAGAACCACCGGCACCGGCCAGAGCGAACCATCATCCAACCGCATCTCCTTCACAACAGAGCGATAATCCTCCTCATTCAAAAACCCAGTTAACGGCGCAAACCCACCCACCATCAACATCTCCAAATCAAACAGCTGCCTATCCTTAAGATTAAAGCGCTTTAGGTTGAGGGTTGATTGTGTAGTAAGTTGTTGTTTTGACATAAAGCTTATAACTAAACAGAAATGATTTGGTTACTATTTTACCAAAGTATATAGTAAACAAATCACTATTCCCATCTTATGGATTTTTGTGCGAGAATACACTCATGCCTTCTCTTAAAAAATACTTGAAAAAAGTAATCCCTTCTCGACTTCATTTCAAAGCAGTGAGCCTGAAACACAAGTTTACAAAATTTAAAAATACTTACTATTCACAAAATGGCGAAGACATAATACTTAGTTCTTTGTTTCCAAAAAACTATAGGGGTTTTTATGTAGATGTCGGTGCACATCACCCATACAGGATTTCCAACACTTACCTTCTCCATAAACTGGGCTGGAAAGGTATTAACATTGACGCCAACCCTGAAACTATCCAACTTTTTGAAAAAGCTCGACCACACGACATCAACCTTAATGTGGGAGTTGGAAGAATAGACACAATGTCCACTTATTACACATTCAGCGATCCGGCTGTAAATACCTTTAGTCAAACCGACGCTGAACACTGGAAGAAAAAAACCTTCCTTGAATTTCTAGGTACGACTACTGTACAAATTAGACCACTGGATAAAATTTTAGAAGAATATCTTCCAAGGGAATCTCAATCAATTGACATCCTTAGCGTGGACGTCGAAGGACTTGATTTAGAGGTTCTTCAATCAAACAATTGGGAGAAGTATTCTCCTCGAGTCATAGTGGCTGAAGACCATGATTTTAATCTAGAACAGATGTCTAAAAATCCTATATATAATTTATTACGTGAAAAAGGATATCTTCTATCTGACAAAGTTAAGTTTTCCCTTATATTTGTCAAAGATGATAAAAAATAAACAAGTTAAGCTAATTTTAAAAGCCTGCAAAAATGCAGGCCTTTAAAATGTCTTCAAGTTTATTAAACTTTTCTTGTACTACCGATTGGATACTGCCATTCCGGTATTGCCTTTCCTACATATAAACAACCATCAAAAAAATTCTGGATGCCAGGAATATAATTTAACCAAGTTAGCCAACCATAAAAGCCAGGTGAGTAGCTAACTGTTTCGAACCCTGCTCTCTCACACATAAACTTTAAACTCTTACCAGAAAAAGCGTTCACATGGTCTCCATGCAGGTGACCATTCCAATACTTACGGAAACGCATTGGTAGAAACTTCGGAATAAAAACTGGGACCGTCGGCACATACAAAAAAATGTTTCCACCAGGATTAAGTACCGCATGAATATTTCGTAAAAATCGGTGAGGGTTTTCTACATGCTCCATAATTGCCCAAGCGATAGCATTATCAACCTTTGGTAAATTACTGACATCATCCGAAATCATATCTACTTCCTTTGCATCAAGTCCGATGTTGGTACAAAATTTTACCGACCCAGGATTAATCTCCACCCCATAAGAACCAGTGCCCATATACACCAAGTTATTTCCCACCCCGCTACCGATATCAATTACAGTTTTAGAATTGAGTCCATACTTTTTAATAACTTCCATTGTGCGTCGCCGCGGACCTGGCTTGAACCATTTATCAAACACTGCTTGATTTTCGACCTGAGATTTACCACCACGGGCACCCACGTGAGCCTCTAAAGCCTGCTTGTCCTTAATACCATCAAGTATATACATGCGACGATTTTACCATAAACCAAAAACAATGTTCGACCTCTGTAATTACATGCGTTAGAATAAGCTCACACATATTCTATATGGACTTCATACAAAAAATCAAAAAAGTGGTTGGTGCCTATTTTGGACTATTCGTACAAAAACGTGAGCTCTTAATAGTCTTAGCCCCCGGTCGAGTTGGTTCAATTGCCCTCAATGCCAGTCTACGAGCTGTCGGGGTGTTTTCATTCAAGCTAGAGTTTCTAGAAAAAGACCTAACTGGAGCAGCTTTTTTTTTGAAAAATCATATTTTTAAAAAAAATAAACCAGCCAAGCTTATAACCATCATACGTGACCCTGTCGCGATGATGCTAACCTACTACATGGGTAAGGCGTATTACGGCTGGCTAACCGAAGCTCAAAAGGCCCTTGCAGATGGCGACCTAGAAAAGCTGAAGAAGCACTTTATTTCAGATGTTCTCACTACAGACAGGTTAACTAGCCACCTTGATTGGTTTACGACTGACTTTCAAAAGCTCACTAACATAGACGTCTACTCTTATCCTTTTAATACTAACAAACGATGGTCAATAGTAGAGAATGGTTTGTATCCAACACTTATTTTCCGCACCGAACTAGATGACGAAATTAAAGTAAACATAATCAAAAACTTTTTAAATATAGACACCTTCACTCTTTCAAGAGCAAACACGGCTGATGTAAAAGCATATAAAGATACCTATGAAAAATTCAAGGACTACCTAACTCTTCCTGCCGAATTACTGAACAATATATATAGCTCCACCTATTGCACACATTTCTTTTCAGCTGAAGAAATTAGTATCTTGAAATCAAGGTGGTCTTAAAAAGCTTATTTTAACTTCATCTACTTTCAAGAATAAGCGGTAACTAATATTGGTTATTACACGTTATAATTCCTAATAATGCGTGCACTTTTTCAAACAATCTCTGACAAATTAGAGAAACGATTTAATACAGACGCCCGCTACTTTTTAAACGGCGGATTTTGGTTGACCTTAGGGCAAGTATTTATCACAACTTTCGGCCTTGCCACAACGGTTTTATTTGCCCATTTCCTTAGTGAGACAGACTACGGAATCTACCGATACCTTATCGGACTAGCTGTTATTTTTTCACTATTTTCTTTAACAGGACTAGATCAAGCTATTCTGCAAACCGCAGCCAAAAAGTACTATGGTTTTTATCAAAAAACGCTAAAGATAAACCTTATCTACAGCTTACCTATCACTGGAATAGCGATGATAGGCGCTGGATATTATTGGTTTAATGAAAATACCATTCTTGCTGTTGGATGCCTTCTAATCGCAATACTACAACCAATCATAAGCACCTTTAGGTTTGTCCCTGTATTCCTACACGGTTCTCGCCGGTTTAAGGAATCAACGATAGTGCATACCGTGCGAATGCTAGTTATCTCTGTGTTTAGTATAATCGCGCTTTTTCTTACCCAAAATATTCTTATATTATTTGCTGTCTATCTATCTGGTTTACTAATTACCAACTTTGTCAGTCATTTGATTTTTAAACCAAAAACAGAGGGTGTGGCCGAAGATATAGTTACCAAATATCTTAACTACGCAAAACACACAAGTATTCGTAACATAATAGGAAACGCCGCCTACAGGCTGGATAGTGTGATTATTTTTACCCAGCTCGGAGCCGTTGAGCTAGCAATTTACACGATTGCCAATATAGTTCCTGAACAAATTAAAGCTACCTTTAAGGGATTAGCCTCTCTTATACTTCCTAAATATGCACAACAAGATGACGTTGAGCTAACTAAAAAAAATATTCCCAAGAGAGGTCTCCAGCTTTTCATAATTTTTTCAATCATTACTTTTTTGTACATAGCTTTATCACCATTTCTCTACACCTTATTGTTTCCAAAATATGACACCGCCATATTCTTTAGCCAGTTAGCAGCTCTTTCTCTACCCGCTATGGTAGCTATACTGCCATGCAGCTTGCTACAAGCCCACCGCAAGGAACGTGAACTACATTCATTAAATATCCAAAGTTCTGTCGTAACTATACTTTTAACATTAGTACTTATTCCCAGTTATGGACTAATTGGTGCGATTGTCGCGAAAATCTTGTCCAGATATTTCAACCTGGCACTATCTTTCTTTCTTGTTTACAAACTTAAAAGTCGTTAAGAGACAAGCTGATTAAAACTTAAGATTACTCAATAGTTTTCTGAGCAACAATTGAGCATCCTAGACCGAAACCAAAATTAGTACTTAAGAATCTTTGAACTGATTTAGGCACTAACCATCCCAGATTAAGTGAACGCATTGGCCAGGCATCCCACTCTCCGGCCGTGTGATTAACTGTAATTTTTGGATTATAAAAACCAGCCTGCTCAAAAAGCTTTTTAAAACCAGTATGAGAATAAAATTTAGTATGAGCATTACCTCCATCAATCAAACCGTCTGAATATCGACTAGTCATTGCCAATAAACTAAATTTGTATGTAATTAGTTTACCTAGAAGAAATCCACGTAAAAACATAATTCCAAACCAGTAGTACCAACCTCTGTTATACATCCAAGCGTATACTTTTCCGCCCGGCTTCAAAACTCGATAAATTTCTCTCACTGCTTTATTTGTATCTGGCATGTGCATAAGGCAACCGTGCGCACAAACAAAATCAAAAGAATTATCAGGAAACTCTAGTGTTTGAGCATCCATTTTTAACACCGTCCCCTTAAGACCGTGTAATTCAAAGTTCCGCTTGGTTTGTTCCACTGCATAATTAGTCAGGTCAATCCCTGTCAAATCGGCTCCAAACCGAGCAAAAGTTACAGCAGAAAATCCCGTGCCAGTAGCAATGTCTAACACCTTCTTCCCTCGTAAACTTTCGTAGTCAATATATTTTGAAAAAACAGGACTGCCCGCAGTTTGAGTTCCACCGTCAGTCTGCTTACAGTAACGTCGGTCGATATCATCAAAATAAGCCAAATCTAAATCTGCAATTTGATCAGCTTGTTTGCCCACTCCAAGATTACTTTTATAAGTAAATGGATTCGAATCCCACCACTCTTCTGTCTTTTTAGTTTCAGTCTGAATCATACAAATTAAAATTGCCGGCAATTTTAAACATTAATTTGCCTCTGTTGCTTATATAATATTGACACTATACCATAGCAAATCATTCAACTATATTAACCACGAGTCACATTTTATTTGTGCTATATTTAATAATCTTGATTTAAGTCAAATATGAAAAACAAGAACAGACTCCACAAAAAAATATTAAAATCATTTTTCAAACTTTTTAATAAAAGACTTGTAGACATCAATGCCCCTGCTAAACCATACAAAGAAGGGGTCGCCTTTTTAAAAAAAATTATTGATGCTCCTAATTATATTATTGACATAGGATACGCAGACGGTACTCCTGACTTAACCGCATCTTTCCCTATGAGTACTTTCAAATATTTACTCATCGATGCAAATCCAAATTTCTACGCAGCACTCAACAAGGCAAAACAAAACTACCCAAACGTAAGCACTGAGAAGTGTTTTTGTGGAGAAGGTGAAGCGACAGTTTCACTTAATCTGAGTAAGCAGGGATACGAATCTTCCATGTATAGAGATTTTGAAGCTGGCGAAACAGTCCAAGTGAAGACACGAACGCTCGACAATATTGTTGAGCAACACAACATTTCAGGCCCGCTATTAATAAAGATAGACGTTGAAGGTTCTGAAATTGATGTACTTAAAGGAGCTAGTGATACTTTGAAGATGGCTGATGTTGTAATTCTAGAGACCTGGATAAACGTACCTGATTCAGACAGCCCTGGTGACTTTGCTAAAATAGTAGAAATTATGGACGACAACAATTTTGTAGTATTTGATTTCTTTGGCGGCTATTCACACAAAAGCGGTGTTTTGGCGCATATAGATACTGTCTTTGTTAAGAGAGATTCTAAATACCGTAAAATTATAATATGATATCTATAATTCAAGTCCCCGAAGCAAAACGTCAAATTATTTGATTGAACTGAAATCAAATTTAGACCTTTATTGATTAATGATTTAGTGCAATCTTTTTACTGACTTCTTTATCAAATTCATATGCAGATTCCGAGATTCGTCCTATATCTTCTTCTTCAGATATTCCAATCTGGACTTCAGGAATAATGAGCTCTTTATCTACTGGAGCATGCGGAGCAATTCCAAACTCTGGATAAATTAATCCTAACCTCCCCATTTCTGATCATATTAATCCTAATAACACTCCCTTTCTTTTGCTTGACGGGTATTACATTCACAAGGATTGCACACATAGGAGTTGCATCTTTATATTCCTATTATCATTACCGTAAAAAGTATAGACAAGGTAGATTGGCCATTTACATATTAATCCAATTATTTACTACGCAATAATTTTTCTATTGGATAGATTGAATTTCTTAGAGTATCTATCGGGCGATAGTTAAGCTCAATCGTTTTCCTTGGAATGAGAGACTTAAACTCTCCACGTAAATGAAAGCCACTTATATCAACCATTACTAAAGTATTTGCTTTTACTTGCAAACTTTCTGGTTTCAGATCCAGCTTTTTCTCTTCACTTTTTGACATTTCTACCCACGGTTCTCCAATTTGATACTCACCATTGGGATTTATCTTCCATTTATTTAATGAAAACCTAATACTCATTTTATATTCTATCCATAATCTAGATAAAGTCATTTTATTAGAACCTAGGCAATATTTTAATGCAGCGTTACTTTCATCTGTATTAGTAACATAGTAAAATATTTTCAAGGTTCTCATTGGCGTATCAGCATGGAGATTATTTGTGCCTCCATTATGAGGAAGATTAGCCTCTGCAGTATCTTTCAAATATATTTTTGCCAACCTAACACTCAGTGGCAAGTTAAGCCTCCTGTTTAAAAAACTAAGAGATACATTGTTTATGATTTGATCGTTTAGAAAAAAATTTCTAAACTCATCTGATACAGACTCATTATAAAAGTTCATATAGTCAATATATGGCAAAGCAAGGTTTTTTTCTTCACGTTTGAACTTATTTTCAAGCTGTTCATACTCACCGGAAAGTTTAGAAAAACTTTGGTTTGGTAGAAAGTTTGGAATTACACAGACCCCATTCTTCTCTAACTCTTTAACGTAAACTTTATGTTCTTTGGGAATACTTTTTGGTATTCTGGCAATTCTATAAATATTATAAAAAATAATTCTAAAGATTTGATAACCAAGTATATTAAGTACGATGGAGGATGAGAAGGTATTAGGTTTTTTGTCTAAGACTTTTAAAACGAAATTACGTGCACTGGTCTTCATAAAATGGTTTAATGATACAAATTAAGTTAAATTATAGCATATGGTATCAGTTGAAAATAATGAATATAAGTACAAAATAATAATAAAGAACATTATAGAGAGAAACAGATTTCTGCAGAGATTTGTTAAACCTTTAATGAAAAAAATAGCTCATCAGATACCTCAACCTAGAGACTTTCTACTTAATAACTTACCACCTAACCCTATTTGTTGTGAAGTGGGAGTCTGGAAAGGTGAATTTTCAAAAAGAATAATACAAGTAGCTAAGCCAAAAAAGCTGTATTTAATTGACCCTTGGAAATATTTTGGAGAAGATTATTTCTACAACAGAGAACAGCCAGAACAAAAGTTTATGCAAGAGGCACAAGATATGCGTTATGAAATGGTCAAAGAATCATTTGCCAATGAGCTGTCATCCAATACAGTAGAGATAATAAGAGGAACTTCGGATGAGGCTGCATCAAAGTTTGAGGATGAGATATTTGATTTTGTTTATATTGACGGAAACCATAGTTATGATTTTGTTAAACAAGACATAACTACATATTATAAGAAAACTAAGCCTAATGGAATCGTAGCCGGAGATGACTACAGAATGAAAGATGTCCAGAGAGCTGTACAAGATTTTGTTAAAGAAAACTCTATCAAAAACTTTAGTGTAAAGAATGATCAATTCATAATCAAAAAAAGCTGATTAATTTCAAAATCAAATTTTATTATTTATTTAAATAATCCCAAATAAAAGGGGTTATGATATTATCGGAATGAACGGACCCGATACAGGCAGCTCTGGTGACTTTGCAAAAATAATTGAAATTATGAACGCTAATAATCTGGTAGTATTTGATTTCTTCAGTGGCTATTCCCACAAAAGTGGTATGTTAGCACATATTGATACCGTCTTTGTTAAGATAGTGTCTAGATATCGTAAAATTATAAAATGATATCTATAATTCAGGCCCTTAAAGCAAAACTTCAAATTATTTGATTGAACTGAAATCAAATTTAGACCTTTATTGATTAATGATTTAGTTCTATCTTTTTACTAACTTCTTTATCAAATTCAGACGCTGATTCCGAGATTCTCTCTATATCTTCTTCTTCAGATATTCCTATCTGAACTTCAAGAATAATCAGTTCTTTATCTGCTGGAGCTTGTGGAGCATGCCAAACTCCAGGTAAATTCATTCGAACCTCACCATTTGGCATAAAAAAGAATTCACTCCTTCTTTCGTGTCGTTGTAACGAAAGTTTTTGCCCGGCGGCTATATGAAGCATTTTTACTTTTAATTGAGGCATATCAATTATCACATCGTACGAACCCCACCTTGTTATAACTTTCTTACGCGCGTTAATTTCGGAACTAGAACTATACTTTCCACCACCTAACTCAAATATTGGATTTATGCCAATTTCTTCACATGTATTTAACTCTGGTGTATTCTTAACCCCTCTGTCACCGCCGTTACCAAAATAATCAGGCTTGATTCTCCGCAGCGCCTCACAAACTGTACCGTCAGCGTCATCAACTGTGTGGATATGTGGTGTATATATTTCAAGAATTTTTTTTCTATCAGTCCACGACTGAAAAAAGAAACCTTTTTTTCGAGAAAGCCAATCATCACTATTTAAAACTATATGTACTTCACCATATTCAGCAGCAGATTCTATCATTGCAATGTGGCCAGGGTGAATAGGGTCAAAACCACCAGAAATTATAATTTTTTTCACAAGTGTTATTTATGTAATTAATTTTTTAACTCTAGCAAAGCTAATTTCCAGTCTGCCAAAATCAGAATTATCAAACTTGTCTATCTCTGGTAAGATTTCGACATTATAAATATCAGTATCAATTGTATCCACTGTCGGTCCCGCTGACTCTGTCTTACGATTTCTCCAATAATCATCAAAAATAACAACAGTTTCATCATGCATGAGTTTGTTTACACAATCCCAATCACTTTGAATCGTAGCGACATCATGTCCCCCATCAATAAAAATAAAATCAACTTTTGGTGCGTTTTTTATATATTCAGGTAAGGTCTCTAAAGTGTTACCTTTTATAAGGGTTATATTTGCACCAGTCTTAAGAAGCTTCTGCTCTACATCATTTTGTGATGGTGGTTTTTTAGACAACTCACGCAGGAATATTTCATTAGTAAGATCTTCGAACAAATCAAATCCTATATAATTAATAGTTTCACTTGTGTTTTTTTGAGCTGTTTCAATCATCTGCAAAGCACGAACTCCATTCCAAGTTCCAACCTCTAATATTGTAGCTGCTTTATTTTTTACAACTTCATCAAAAAGATGATGGTACCTTTTTGGTGCTTTGAATTTTCCATGGTACCAATTTGCAATATATAAATAAAACTGTCGAAAGTATGCCTTAGTTTGCTCCATAGAATTAGTATTAAGTTTGTTTTATATTAACATACAAAACTTTAAAAATTATGATGTAATCTCTTTATACATAGACGTATACTGTTCGGTAATTTTTTCCCATGTATGTTTTTCCGCATACTCTCTGCCAGCTTTGCCAAAGTCATTCCTCATTTTTTCATCATCGAGTAGTTTAATTATATTTTCGGCAATTTTTTCAACATCATCTTCTGGAGCAATTAAACCAGTTACTCCATCTAGAAGAGCGTCTGAAATCCCTCCCGCGTCTGCCCCTACTGACGGCTTACGGCATGCGGCTGCTTCCAAATAAACGATACCAAAGCCCTCAAATTGAAAACCGCCACTAACTCGCGGAGTATGTACATATACATCACAAATATGAAAGTAATCTAATATGTCTATATCTGACACTTGACCAACAATCTCAATATTATTTAATACTCCTAACTTTTTAGCAAGCTCGCTTATAGATATTTTATCTGTTGGGGTTCCTACCATAACGTAGGTTACATCCGGGTGTTTCTGAACAATTTTTGGCAATGCTTTAACCACTAAAGCCTGACCCTTTCTGTTCTTTAATGCACCAACTGTGAGTAACACTTTTTTAGTTTTATAAGATTTAAATTTATCTATACTTTTTACTTCATGATTTAAAAAACGTTCATAATTTACTCCATTATGAATTACCTTAATATAATAATTTTCTCCAGCTTCTTTCAGAATAGCATTTTTAGTATACTGACTTGGAACATGAATCATGCGAGCATTTCTATAAGCAAATTTCATAAATACTCTTTCAGGAAATGTTGTAAGTGGCTGCACTCCATATGTTCCTTGGGCTCCAACTATACAAGGAATGCCAAATCTTTTTGCCTCCCTTACCAATAACGGTGCGTACGGGAATGCAAATAAGCTATGAACAATATCAAAATTTTTATCTGTTTTATACCTCCAAAATAAATACTTTAAAAAATGTCTACTTTTACATGCAAATATATATGGAGGTAATACCCTTTCAATATTTACACCTTCAATATCATATTCCGAAAACTCATCATCATGCGGTAAAAGTAATGTCACATTATGTCCGTCATTTTTTAACTCTTTAACTAATTCATAAGTTATGTTACCGTAGCCATTTTTTACGTCCAGGGTTGAGGATGAAATTAATATTTTCATAATTGTTGATATGGATTCTACCATAAAAAACACGGCTCTGGTAAGCCGTGTTACATACACTAAACAGTTGATAGAAAGGAACGATACATGTCTACTATGACCGCCCGAACTTCTTGAGTACCATTGTACCTAAGTAAGCCATAAGCACTGTCGTATTCAGACGAGTCAAGTAGGATATGGTTTATTTCAGCCTCACTAACTTTACAAAAGTGTAATAATATAAAATCCAACCTAGCTTCTCCTGGACGCTCCCTTGTATCAGACCATTGATGAAAAAACGAATCTAAAAACATAACCTGTTGCGGTATAAGATTAATTTCTCTCTCTAAAATGCGGCTAATATTTTGTGCCGGTGTTAAATTAGCGTTAAGAGTTCCCCCATTCCACCACCAACCTGCCGCACAAGAATGCTTTCGATAAGCAAGAACAAAGCAATTATTCTCATCGACCAAAACCACATCTGTACATACAACTGTAAATTTTTTAGTCGCAGATGACAACTCTTGTTCGGTTAGCCAAGGATTACCGAACACAGGAAGTTGGTTTTCAACATAAAACTTAGGATACTCCTTCCCTTCGGGTATGACTATCTCAACATCGGACATATTAACCTCCTTAAAAGAACTTAATTTTAACTAATGAAAGCACGATTATAACTATTCGTCAACCATACTTTATAAAACAGTATTTTATATCCCGTAACTTTACCGACCCTTAATCCACTCAGCCACAATAGGTAGACCCTCCTCTAGAGTCACTCTTGGTTCCCACCCAATTTTATCTCTAATCTTTGAAATATCTACTTCCCTTCTGAGAGCAGTATTTGCTCTTGTTGGTACTTCAACAAAAGCAAATGTTCGCTCGTCACCGTACATACTCCAAATTTTTTCTGCTAAATTTAGAATTGTGTAATGAGTATCATTTCCAATGTTAAAATCTTCCTGCATAACCTCTTTTGATCCGAGACAAGCTCTATCTATTAGTTCGGCTGTTGCCGTAACAGCATCATCTACATATGTAAATGGACGAGTCGACTCAGGGTCACCAATCAATTCAAGCGGATATTGTTTTTTTACTAAAACTTTTTCTAGTAATGCAGGGATCACGTGAATATCACCCGGCGTAGCTCCCTTCGAATCTTCACCTGGACCATATATGTTGTGGTAGCGCAGGATGGTGAATGGTAAGCCATACTGTTCATAAAAAGACCTACAAAAATACTCACCAGACAATTTTGAATATCCGTAGACATTTTTTGGCGGATTTATTTTTTCTACATCATCTTCAGTATAAGGAAACTTTGGCGGATACTGAAACACCATTGAGCTCGAAGAGTATATAACGTGCTGCACTCCACTTTTTACCATTGCTGGATATATCGCAGCATCAATCTGACTATTATTTACTAAAATCTCAGCCTGATGATCATGCATGTAAGTTAAAGAGCCGATATCGGCAGCTAAATGCATTACAACATCAACCCCCGCCAATGCCTTTTCTGCCTCAGCCGGAATACGTAAATCATGTTCACGAAATTCTACTCCAGCCGGCAAAACTAAATTTCGTTCCTTTGGAGTAACTATGTCAATACATATAAGAGAATGGCCACGTCTTTTTAATTCAGAAATTAACCTCGAGCCTACATATCCAGTACCACCAGTAACTCCAATTATTTTTGGGATTGTATTTTCATTCATATCTAAAATGTCTTATAGCTTAGGTTAGCATAATCTACTCCATGAACACTGCTTTTTATTTTTCCTGCAAACAATCCCCAAGTATCAATTAGTAGTTGTTCTCCTTTTCGTTTTCTTAATACATCTAACACATTTTTATCTGCATACATTTGGTCTCCATGCATAAACACTATAATGTCGCCACACGTAATCGCATCTTCAAATTGTTCGATTTCTTTTATACCATGTTCAGTATATACATTAGATAAAACATGAGGGTCATATGCGTAAATATCATCTATCCCTGCGTTTTGTAATTCTTTAACCAGTTCAATTGACGGAGAAAAGCGTACATCAGAAGTAGGTGGGGAACTTTTAAAAGCTAAACCGACAACCACAACAGTTACGTCACTTATGCCTAAATGACGAATAAATGAATCTGCAATATCCGCAACGTGCTTAGGCATAGCCGAATTAATTATTCTACCAGCATGCATAAGATTCATGATATCTTTATTTTCACTACAGCCCTGAGCATACAAATACGGATCTTTAGTTAGACAATATCCGCCAACTCCCGGACTAGGTAAAGGTATATGGTTTCGTTCATAATTTTGATTAGCTGCCGTGATTAATTCATACACATCTACATTATGCTTAGATGCAGCTAATGCAATACTATTTGAAAATGCAAAAGTAAGATCACGATACGAATTACTTATCAATTTCACCATTTCAGCACTTTCCAATGTATCAACAGTAATCACTTCTTGTGAAACCTTACTGAAAAAATCAGAAATTATTCTTGTTCCAGCACTACTACTTGCTGCCACTACTTGGGGTAGTGTACGCAGCTCCTCAATCGCCTTACCTTCTATAGTACGTTCCGGTGCAAAACCGACAAATATTTCATTCCCCACGGTAAAACCAGTCAATTTTTCTAGCATAGGAATTACACGCTGATTTGTGGTTCCAGCTATCACTGTTGATCTGAGCACAACAACATCTCCAGACTTAATAACTTTTGCAATATCCTCTATAGCCGAATCCAATTGACAATAATCTGCATCACCGTTAGTAGTAAGTGAAGTGCCCACCGCAATCACAAAAATACTATTCTCATTTGATTTTGTAGCGGGAATTTCAGTTACAAATTCTAAAGAGTCCTCAACCTCCTTTAGTAGTTCGACAAGACCATTCTCATGAAAATGTGGATTATGTTTCTTTAATTGGGAAATTATCACTTCGTTAGGATCTACTCCGACTACAGAAAATCCTACTTTAGCATTAACTGCTGCTAAAGTTAGTCCTACATATCCCATGCCAAGTACTACTAATCTATATTCATCAATCATAAACTGGTTCCTATTATTTAAGTTTGAGTAATTTTATTGCACATTTTTCCACTAAAACTTAGCCACTAATTGCTTTCTTCAGAATTTACTGCCACTAAATAATAACCGTTAGTAATAAGGGTATTTACTTTCTTTTTCTTTTCTATATTACCATACTGGTTTTCATTACAAAATTTAACTTACCAAAAGCAAAAGCTAATCCGTATATAATAACATTCATAAACTTACCTCTAACGACCTCTGTTTGGAATCCGACTCGTTGGATTAATGCTCCAATAGCTGACATCGTTTGTGTTTCTGGAATAAGTTCTACAGTGTCCCTGTATTTAAATAAATGTTTGAGACCGTAGAGCCCAAAACTTGGAACCACTACACGGTTGGGCTATAGAGGCCTCACGGAGAATAAATAAGCTTAATATTGGAAAATCGGCTCTAATTTAGCATGTTTATCTATCACACGGATGTAGCTGAACAGTAAATATACTCCACTGGGTAAAGGACGCTCAAACCTGAGTGAGGGTAATGGTGTGATTTAGTATTCTACGCCGTGCTTCCCTGTAATGAGCTCTGGATCTATGATTGCACTATTATCCTTAAGCAATCCAATCAGCTCACTAGAGCGATTGGAGTCATCAAGTGCAACAGAATAAACAAAATGGAACATATCGTTAAAGTTTTTTGCCTGTAATAATTCGTAATCTGATACAGATCCTGAAAAAATCTTATCAAGAGTTTCCTTGGTTATATTTGATGTTGAGTTAAAAGTCAAAATAAAGCCAAATGATTCTGCCCTGTCACCAAACTCCCTGGTATGTAAGAAAAAAATAATTCCAATAATTAGTAAGCAGCCAACAAGTGCGACGTCGTAGCTACCGGTACCAACAGAAACACCTACTGTCAGCGACAGGAATACAAAGGCTATGTCGCGAGTTTCTTTTACGATTGTTCTGAAACGAATTAAAGAAAATGCTCCAAGCAAAGCAAATGCTCCAACTATATTCTGCTGAACGACCATCATAATCATCGTACCAACCACCCCAATGATGACCAGAGTAAAAAGAAAAGAGGGTGAATATGAAAGCCCTTTGTGTGTTTTACGGTAAACCCAGACTATGGCAAGCTGCAAAACAAAAGAAAAAAGAAGATTGAAAATAACTATTGGCAATGAAGCCTCTGCTACTTGTAGACTTAATAGATCCATAAATTAATTACCGGTGAATATGATTAGGCTTTTTTAACGTGTCGACTGACTCTGAATATTTTGAAAATGGTTGTCTAGAGAGTTCAAACTGTAGTGTAATGTATTTGAACCACCATGGTAGAGAATCAGCGAATTTTATCTCCATTATTACACTATCGCTAACTGAAGTCAGTGACGAGTATGTCATATTCCTGTCTGCCTGGCAAGTTTCAATGTTTCGATCAAAAGTGAGTCTGACTTTTGATTTAAAAGTCTGTTCATAAGCGCTTCTGTCGTATCTAACGATGATATGAGGACGGTAACCTTGTGAATAGTATAAATGTTTAAACTCCCTCAATTCTTTATTTTGCTCAGTATTGACAAGCAAAGCATCCATATGTTGTGAAGTAAGGAGCATACTGGAATGAGTAATACGCGATTTTATCTTCACAATATTCATGTCATATTTCTCTTTGATCTCAAAATTCATTAGTTGCGGCTCCGTGGTGAACCATTGTCCGTATGTCCGAACGCGTAATTTTTTTCTTTTTTTGTATCCGCCCAACTTATCATGAAAATCAGTAAACTGTGGAGTATCAAAATATAGTGAAGTTACAGAATAACTCCCATTTTGCGAGACATCCTTAGCCATTCCAATCTTTTGAACAAAATGTTCAATTGTTGCCGCCTGATGCCTAGTTAATATGTATTTAAATTCGTGACGACTGGACATGGATTATTGGTTCAATTAGTACTCCTGTTACAGAGTTATAAGTTTGGATATTAACTGTTTCTATGTCGAAGGTAGCTAAACTAGAGGTTGTAAATAAGAATTTTGTTTTTGTAACATTTACCTTCACTGGCCCGGTGGACCCGCTTACTTCTCGGTCTGAATTCAGCACAATGCCAACATCGCTGTTATAGTACGTATCACCGTTCTGTTTTAATTTAGCAATGAATTGGTCTCCACTGTCAAGCAGGCCATCTTCATTCACATCTGCGTACATACTGAGTTCTAAGGACGGATTCGATAATTGGCCTGTAAGTGTAACTCCATGAACCATTATCCCACTAGCGCTTTGGTGTGATAATTCCATCACTACGGGAACTAGAGACAGGTCAAGTTCTTGAGTTACTGTCAAACCAAGAGTTGCTCTGCTTAGTTGTTGTTTCAGGAAATAAAAATTTTGTTTAATGATAGAACGCGTACGCATGATGTCATTTTCAGCCACTTCATTTCTCCATAATTTTAATGAATCATTAAATAGTGATGACTTTACCTCATCATACGTCTTATCATAGAAAGAAAGATCTTCGGTCAAGTTATAGTCGTCTGATACGTACTCCCAAAGTCTCTTGTTTCTTTCATCCCTATACTCTGAAATATTCAGAACCCTAGTAACCAAAGGATTATAGTCGTAGTCTATATCGTAAAATTCAGGATTATTTGTGAATTCGGGAAGCTGAAATAAAGAACTGTACAAAGTTAAGCTGACATCCCAAGGTATCATAAAAAACTTTTTTAGTTCGTTATTGAAGAATAATCTAGCATTATGAATATCGCCCTGATGAGTGCTGCCAGACAATATTGAGTGCAGCATCCAATTAATGAAAGTGTCTATATCAAGAACATCATCAATATTTTCCTTGAATTCTGCGTCGCTGGAGTTATTTATCAAATTTAGTAAATAATCAAGGTCTGAGAAATCATCTTCTTCTCCCTGTATGCTTATATATTTTTTCCAGAAAAAGCTTGAGGTAAAAATCTTATCCTCAAGATTTTTTTCACCGTACAAATTTCCATTAGAAGTCCCGAATGATTTTTCCAAATAATCCGTAGTCCAACCTTCCTGCTGATAGTATAGTGCATTTGGACCATTGTTTATTGAAAGAAGAACCATCTCATCTTTTGGAACAGGTAGACCAAGTTTGCTCGCACGGTACCCATTAAAAAATTCACCAATATATAGTCGATCAAAAGGAACTATTAATTTTATTTCAGACTGGTCATTGAGTAAATCGTCTGACTTGAACCTGATAGTCCATGATTTCTTGTCATTGAACCAATGGCGCCATTTATCTCCTCTATACCCAACCCTTACTTGTCTTGGCAATGAGTCAGCAATAAATATAGCGTCGACCTTTTCTCTGTTAGCGCTTGTCAGGAACTCCGATGGATTTGTAGGAAGAGCTAAAGACAGTTTTGCTAAATCCTTATCTGAAATTTGCAAATCATATTTCGTAAGGTCAGAAGACCTAAATATATAAAGGGAAAAAGGTAAATCCCGAACATCATCAACTATTGACCTAATGGGAGCGGGGATTTCCGTTACGAGCTTAGCGCGAGGGATACCTAGAAAATATGCATACGCAAGTACAACGCTAACAATAGCGGTAACCACAACTCCAGCAAACAATATTCCAAAAATCCACGCGTGGTATCTACGTACGGAGATCTCTGTGTTTAGTTTTTTTAATAGACTCTGCATTATTCATTAATTAACATAACCGACTTGCCGTCATTTTCGTATTCTATAAGCACGTCTGAGAACTCCGAACGAAAGACTCTAGCTACTGAAGGTCCGAATACAGGTTTTTTTACGTACACGGAAATTCCGACCCTGTCGTCAATGAAGACGTTATCCTCGATGACTGAGTCTGATCGGTCCTTTACTGCAATGCCGATGTCACATCCTTGAATTGTATTGCTGGTAATCCTTGGATTTGATGATTCTCCTACGCTTATACCCTTATCGGTGCAGCCAAGTATATTATTATCGGATATTTCTATACTACTCCAACTAAGGTCTATACCGTCACCACCTCCTCCATAACCATTCTCCAGCAAATCATTATTTTTTATTACGGTGTTATCTTTTGCAAAATCAATATCAATCGCATCAGAAAAGTTATCACTAAACACAGATGTGGTTACGCTTGCTCTACCGAACTTTATGTTTAAAGCATCGTCATCGCCAGCATTTGAAAAAGTAGAGCTTGCAACATCTACATTAGCATTATGGAACGCAACCATACCTGTATATGTCACACCATTTACCACATCTCCTGAACCTCCACTAAATCTTGCATACTGGAGCAAGCTATCTTCTGGGGTATTTATAACTGCAACAGTCCCCCAAGTAGCACTACGAAGTCCTGCAAAATTTACTGGAAAATCTTCTGTGCCCAGAATTGTTATAGGACTATAGGAGATTATCGAGACACCACTGTCGAGTAACGCATTTGCGCCCGCTTGTACAACTAACTTGAGTCCAAGTGGAATGATGGCTGTTTCTCTAAAAACAGATCTCCCGGGTTGGAGAATAATAGTATTATTTTTCCCTGAAGCAAATTGTAAGTTAGTCGATAAGAAAGCCTCTTTATCATAAAATATTTCATCGATTCTATCGAACAATATAGGCAGATCATATAAAGATACATCACTCGATGACTCATATGAATTATCGGAAAAAACTAAATCTTGTGAAATTGAATCCAGCACAGATTCTTTTGTTCTAAGAATGGCACCGCCAGTAGTATTTTTACTAAAGTCCTTCAGTATACTTCTTGTGCTGAGACCTTGTATCTCACTAAAGGTAGACCTTTCATCATCTATGCGCTTTTGATTGTCAGTAAAACCTTTTGCTAACTTATCACGAGAATCTCTAAATTTATCGATTGAAAATACTCTCTGTGATAATGTATCTGTACTACAGTTACTATCAATTGATACATACTGAAACCTTCCGGTCGCGGTGTTATAAAGCATTGTCGTTTGACTTGAAGTTAACCTTTCTGAGCTAGCCTGTATAATGACGCAGCGATAGAGACTATCGATATCAAGAATGGAACCAATCGTGCGTACAAAATCTTCGTCCGATGTTTTGTACAAAATATTTTCTAGGGTCTGTAGCATTCCATCTTGTGCCTCACCAAACAATACTTCACTCTCAATTAATCCGTCTGGCACAAAGCTCATTGAAAAAACGCTACTGTCATCAGGCAAACGTAGGCCATCAAGCTTACTTTTATCCCATACCTGAATTGCCACAAACACACGGGATGCTGATCCGTTTAGTTTTAGATTTACTAACCGTGCCCCTGGAGAGAGGTAGTTTAGATTATCTGCTCGATAGGTATCAAATACGAGTCTGTAGTTCTCATTAGTCAGAGGGCTAAAAATAAAAGATCCGGCACCGTTGAAGGGCTGATCACTGGGCAAAGAAACAACAATAGTGTCGTCTATAGAGTGCTTTAATTTTGAAGTGGACTGATATTCGCCCCACTTAACGAGAACTTCTCCTTTTCCGTTAGTTTCCTGAATCACAACGAATGGAAGGTATTCGCCTCCGAGCAGACCAAAAGGAAGAAACACCAAATCTGTAACTTTTATCAGGCTGTTATATACTCGAGCAAATTGTCTTTCAATGGCAGAGTTCTGGCCTGACGGATCTATGTATCCCGGAAGCGAAAAAGAGGCCACTAGCAAAGCAATGGCCAATATAATAATAATAAAAGTGTAACGCCACCGAAGCCTCATGGCTTCGACTATACAGTAAATTTAAGTTTTATCAAAACAAATTAAAAAAAATATGGTTTATTTTTTAGCTACCAAATAATAACCGGTGGTGATAAGAGTATCTACTTTCGCTTGTTTTGTAATATCACCATATTGATTTTTATTACGAAATTTAACTTTTCGAAAATGAATGCTAATCCGTATATAATAGCTTTTGTAAATTTACTTCCATAAAGATCTGTTTGGAATCCAACTCGTTAGATTAGTGCTCCTATGGTTGACATCGTTTGTGTTTCTAGAATAAGCTATACAATGTTCCAGTCTTTAAACAGGTGTCTAGACCGTACTCAGTGTATCTATAATAATCGTGTGGGGCATAGAGCCCAAAACTTGGAACCGCTACAGAGTTGGGTTATAGAGGCCTCACGGAGCATAAATAGGCTTAATATTGGAAAACCGGCTCTAATTTAGTGTGTTTATCTATCACACGGATGTAGCTGAACAGTAAATATGCTCCGCTGGGTGAAAAATGTTCGAACCTGAGTGAAGGGGAATGGTATGCTTTAGTATTCTACGCCGTGCTTCCCTGTAATGAGCTCTGGATCTATGATTGCACTATTATAACTTTAATATAAAAAATTACTATGTCTGATAAAAAGAGACCCGTCAGGGATAGAGAGTGAACTAAAATTTACCTATAAGTTTTGATTGGAGATAATTCTTGCATACTGTTAGTAATCTACAAAATGAGCCACCCCGCGGGCGGGGTAAAGTATTAAACAAACATAGTTGCGTATGAGGGTTTTTAATCAAAATTGGTGATCTTTAGCACCTTTACATCATTGTTTTCATATATGATATCGCCGGATAAATCAGCTACTCCTGGAGAATTTGCTGAATCAGTGTATATGACGTAGTCCAGCCTATACTTACTCAACCATTCTTGTATCAGAGTATCTTGAGACTGCCGGAATGCAGACTGGATTTTGATTGGAGTCTCACGCAAGAACCGTTCAACCTGCCCTGGTTTTTCCATCGCTTGTAGAAATGCTATCTTACGGTGAGCAAATTTCTCTACCCAGTCGCTAAAAAACAGATCTCGCCACTCACTATCATTTTTAACTAGATACTCATCAATAGTATCAACTGTCACCCCTTGTAGTCGTAAATACGCTATGTAGTTGTGCATTATACGCTCCTCAGGTATTGCCATGAAGACATAGTGAGAATGATAGCTGTCACACGGTGTATAGGCGGTTAGGTTGTCGCTAATTTCAAAACCATGTGAACCTCTTAACTCAGATTGCGAAGGTAGCATGATAGCTACACAATCTCCTGTGGAATGTTGAGTAGATAATAACTCAAACACGGGGCTATACTTCTGTATATCAGTGTAGTCGGATTCCCATGTATGTGTGCTTTGTAAACTCGAGAGTTGCACACTAACTAAGATGCCGATCACGAATGGTACACCAAGCCACACCGCGCGATTGAAGAGCGACTGGAGTAACATGGAGTTTTGAAACCTATTTAAAAGCCCAACTACAATTACACACACGGAAAGTAAGATCACAATCAATGAAAGTGGATCAGTGTATTGCACAAAATGACTTGGCCAGACAGCAACACCTGTTATCGCTTGCTGATTATAAGCCAAGAATGAACCCAGCAAAGCGGCAACGCCAAAACGGAGCCAGTTCCGTTGCAGCAACTCTCGTACTGGTGTTTTTTGCCACGCTACAAACGCAGCCACAAGCAACACTACTCCGGCTACTACTATTCCATTATTAGAAACTGATTCATGAGTATAAAATAAACCATTCTTTTCTAAACTTGAACCGCCGCCACTTCCAAGCAAAATACTTAAAAAATACCCAGCATTTATTGCTAGCGCAATAACGGCAGCAAAAACTAATTCATACACTCGCTCCCACTCACGATTTATAAGAACAAAGGCACCCCAGATTAGCAACATAAACACCAGGAGTACAAAAGAAAACACATAGGCACTAGAGATTCCCACTAGCACACCAATAACCGCCGCACGCAACCAAGAAAACGGCCGGTCTTTTGCGCTCGCTAGTAGGTACAGTACTGAAAAAAGAATGAGTCCTCCAAAAATAGGATTCACTGAGCGAGTCCAAATAGATAAAACTGGAGCAGCATAATCAGAGGCGAGAAGATTTAGTGTATTTCCAAGGCGATGAATACCAATACCCTGCGCAATAATAAAAGATCCAAACAGAGCAATGAACTGTCTGGTTCGTAGTGAAGAAAAACCAGTATCAGTAAGCAGTCTATATATTAGTAAATATACTAGTACGAATAGAATGGCTGGAAATAAAAATTTTGTGGACAAGACCACAAATGGTAGTAACTCTGCTTGCCCCAAAGCAGACGCTGCATACACCCCCTCGCCAAATGGCTGCTGTGCTTGGGGAGAATCTTTATATTCATAAAATACAGGCGAGGTAACCGGCCAGTTACCTTCAGTTATTTCACGCATCCGACTGATATAGCGCAATTCGCTATCTTGGTAAAAATATTGCAGTTTAGACCCCTCTAGGTCTGCCGGCGGCGGACCGACAAACAAATAAGCATAGATATACGGCGCTATACTCAAAACACCCACTAAAATGGTAAGTGCATAAATAATATATTGTTTCAACATACTATTTTTTGATTATGCAATAGAACACTGCTGCTGTATGTTTTGCAAATGGAAAATTGTTGGTAAGGATATCAAGAAATTTAATTGGAAAGAATAAAAAAATTGAAAGATTAACTAAAAACCAATAAAGACGGCTTGAACCGAAAGAAAACAAGGATGGTAAAAAATAACAAAGCCAAACATTGAGGGCGGAAAAAATACCAGAACGCACACCAACTTCTACTTCACTAAAGTCTTTAAACAAATGTTCTAAACCAGCAGCTGTCCAGCGCTGATAATCGTACGGAGAAGCGTGGAAGGGATATAAAAAAGGAGTACTGATATAACCAACTGCGCCTGGTTTCATTACACGAAACATTTCATTCACCGCGAGCTCTGGTTCGTCAACATGCTCCAGCACGTTGTCACAAACAATCCCGTCAACAGTGGCAGTGTCGAGAGGCAGGTCAGTAGCCGAGGCGACGATTTGCACCTCGTCATACGGCGTGATGTCGATATTAGTGACGTCTTGCCGAAGGGTTCTCGCACCCGAACCAATGTTTAGAATCAGACTAGTATCAGGTTCAGAGAAAAAACGTTTCAAAAAATTTTCTGGTCCGGTACGATAGAGATACGTTGGTCCAAAAAATTTTACTATAAATCGATACGTTCTGGACCAGCGCTTTAAATACTCCCGAATTCCATCTACTTCATCTATTTTTTGCATACTAATTCAAACCTGATTTCTTCAAATCCCCCGACCCAAAAACACCAAACTCTACTACAAAAAAATGGACTAAGTTTGGCTAAAGAATTGAAAACTGAGTTACATACCGAAACAATTGATCGGGATATCACACCAACGCCCATTTCTTTAGCAATGTGAGGAAAAGCATGCCACTGCAAGAGTGTTGATACGTGTTCAAACTCAACTCCATAAAAACCAATTTTTTCAAAGCGTCTATCAAAATAATTTGGAAATGTCACATCGAAACCATGACTATGTTCTGGATGCGTCATACCTCGAGAAAAATGTGGTACTCGAATCAGTAACTTGCCACCGGGCTTCAGTATCCGATGTAGTTCTGTCATAACAGAAAAAGGTCGATCAAGATGTTCTAATATGTGCGAAGCCTCAATCAGTTCAAATTGATTATCTTCAAAAGGGTATGGAAATGAGTTAAGATCATGATTAACATCTGGCACCACGATGCTCTGCCAATCGAGATTTATGTAACCCTCTTTTTTGTAGCCAGCGCAACCAATATTTAGTTTTGTGTTTTCTTTGCTCATGTATATTAAAATCTTAACCCCATTTATCTGCCCATTTTCCTAACACATACAGAGACCATAGTGCTTTTCTGTGGTCTATGTCGCCGTTCACATGTTCTGTTAAAAGCTGTTCTATTCTATCACGTCTAAAAATTCCTAACTTTTGCAAACCACCATCCAACAAAGATTCCCGAAACTCCTGTTTTAATTCATTTCTAATCATGTCACCAACGGGAAAATTAAACCCTTGTTTCTTTCGATAAATAATCTCGTGTGGCAATCTTGTTTCAGCAAGCTTCTTCAAAATATACTTTTGAGTACGGCCGCGCAACTTCCAATGGTCATTAAGTTGTGCTGCAAAATTGACAAGTCGTTCATCAAGAAACGGTGATCTGACCTCAAGCCCATAGTGCATCGAAGCTCGATCTGCTTTTACTAAAATATCATCAAGCAAGTACCCTTGAAGATACTCTTGCTTAACCCCTTGCCAGAGCGAATCCGTGCCCTGGTGCCACTTTTCAATTGGTGCAAATAGCTCTTCTTGATTAATCACTTCGGAAGATAAGGATTGTATCTGCTCTGGATCAAGAGCAGACAGCCAAAGTGTATTTCGCAATCGTGGCTCTCCTACACAACCACGAAGAAATCGCTTCAACTTGAAATCAAAGCTCATATAACTGTGCGACACAGGTAATTTGATTGCTGCAGTGTAGGCGGCATTACGTAGCCATAGTGGTAAGTGATGAAATGCACCGGCTACACGATGTGCATAAAAGGTGCCGTACCCAAGAAACAATTCATCGGCGCCGTCACCACTAAGACATACTGTTACCTCACGTCGCGCATGCTCCGATACTAAAAGTGTCGGAATGATCGACGAGTCTCCAATCGGCTCATCGAGTACTGTTGGCAGATTTGGCAAAAGTCTCGTGATGTCTGATGTACTAAGTGTAGCTTCGTGATGCTCGGTCCCTAAGTGTTCCGCGACTTGCTGAGCTGAAGCTTGTTCATTGAAACTTTTTGACTCAAAACCTACGGAAAATGTCTTTACCGGACGTGAGGAGTGCTCTTGCGCAAAGGCGGCCACCAGACTCGAATCTAATCCGCCACTAAGGAAAATACCGACCGGAACATCTGCAACTAACCGTTTCTGAACTGCCCCAGAAAATAGACTTTCTAACTGGAGTATAGGATCTACACCTGTATCGGTGTCATATAAAACTGGAGAGACTTGAGAGACTTGAGAAGACTGTACAATGCCTTTTTTAACAGTAAGAATCTGACCGGGTTCTAGTTTATGGACATCTTTATATATTGTTCGTGGGGTTGGAATGTATTCAAACAATAAGTATTGATAGATAGACAGACTGTCTGTCTCTGACTTAAAGCTTGGATGCTTATGTAGTGCTTTCAGTTCAGATCCGAAAATAAATGCGCCATCTGGAGCAGTCGTGTAATACAGTGGTTTTTTCCCTAGTCTGTCTCGATGGAGATGTAACGTACCCTTAACGGAGTCATAAATCGCCAACGCGTACATGCCTTCCAAATAATCAAAGGCAGAAACACCCAATTGAGCGAACAGTTCAAGTATCACCTCCGTATCTGTATCACTTTGCAGCCTAACTGAACCAAGGTACTTTTCGCGTAGACTACGAAAATTATACACTTCACCGTTATAGACAATGGTGTAGCGGCCATCACGACTGGTCATAGGCTGCACTCCTTCATCACTGAGATCTATCACTGCCAATCGTCTATGGGCCAACCCAACCTGTCCGAACATTTTAAACTGGCCAGCATCTGGCCCTCGATGAAGCAGAGTGTTTCCCATTGCCTCTGCAACGTGACAGTCTCCTCCACCGATAAATCCAGCGATACCGCACATACTATTAAAAATTAACTGTATCTTTAATTAAATACGTGCGTTTGTCTTGTGACTCATAATAAGTTCGCATCACCATCTCAGCAACAACACCCATTGTAACGAGCTGCACACTCACCACCAAACACATAGCCGCAAACGTAGGAAGTGGCGTCACAATAATAGAAATGTCGTGGAATAATTTTAGATATATAGATGCGAATCCTGAAGCAAATCCAAACAGCAACACAATCAACCCTATTTTGCCAAAAAATTGAATTGGTCGATCCATGTACCGGTGCATGAAGCGTAAAATCAGTAAATCAAGTAATACTCGGGATGTACGAGAAAACCCATACTTACTAGTACCATACTTCCTTGGCTGATAATTAACTTCCATTTCGGTTACTTTCGCACCGAGATTAGCTGCATAAGCAGGGATGAAGCGATGCATCTCACCATAGAGGCGAATATCTTTAATAACCTCATGTCGATATGCTTTCAAAGTACATCCGTAATCGTGCAACTTCAGTCCAGCAATGCTTGAGATTAGACGATTTGCCATGATTGATGGCAGTTTTCGTAATACTCTTTGATTTCCCCAGCGGTTTTTACGCCAACCTGATACAACGTCGAACCCTTCTTCTAGCTTCTGTATCAACTTCCCAATATCTTTAGGGTCATTTTCTAAATCAGCGTCCATGGGAATGATTATTTCTCCTGAGGCATTTTCAATACCGGCATGGAGGGCTGATGTTTGCCCTTGATTTGTCCGAAAATTAATCACCTTGAGCCTCTTCTGCATCTCTGCTGTTTTTACCAAAACTTGAGCAGTCGCGTCCGTTGAACTATCATTTACCGCAATGATTTCATACTCCTCGGTCACTTCACGAAGTGCATCCTCAATACTCTTCATTAACTCCGGGATACTTTCGGCTTCATTATATATAGGGAGTACGATTGAAATTTTCATGTCACCTGAATAATACATGAAAAACTACAAAATTATAGAGTGCCAAAAATCCTAAAGAAATAAACTGTGACACATACACATTAAGCAATAATAAATCAACACCAATATACATAAACACACCTACCAAGAATAGGCCTGCTCCAGTATTTAACATAAAAAGTACAACTGAAATGGGCTGCTTATTTTTTCTTAAGCCTCCAGTGGTGGCGAAGGTGATATTTTTTTGTGACAGATAGCTCACTAGTACAGTAAGAATAAAAGCACTTACAGTACTCAGCTGATAGTGTAGATGCAACAATTCAAAAAATATAGCAAAGGAAAGAAATTGGAAAGCAGCAACGCCCAGACCCACTAAGATATACAGCACTGTTCTTTCAAAAAAATTATGTCTCAGGTGTGTCATCGATAAATTATTTTAGGAATTTAGTACATGAACAAGGACTGGATGTGTTTTGCTATATTCTTCTAAGTATATAACAAAGAAACTTCTTTCAGGTGTTCAGATTGCGTTGTTTTATTAAACATTTCTGTCAGAACTTTTATGATCACGCTTCTTAAGCTTTTTACATCATCAGTGTGTAAAAAAGTTACCCTGTCCGGACCAGTCACTTCAGAAAGGCTTGGGATATCTGAAACCAGCAACGACGCACCTAATGTTATGTGCACACGGATTTAAAGGCGACATGTACCGTGCCAATAAATAATTTTTGACGGTGTTGGTTATCACCAAACATCTACTGGTTACTGATTGTCTTTGAGTTTAAAATACGGCCGAAGAGCGAGAAATAACACTTTTGCATACTATTTTTCCATGTATAGATTATACCCCGCAACTTGTCGGCTACCATTTTTATAAAAAACGTTATCGAGTTTTCTCGCTAACCAGATTGGCAATGAGTACCTACCAAAAGGCGTAAGTCTGATAAGTGTTTCAAGTGGCAACCTCACAGCCTCGATCTCATGGTGTGAAAACGGTTTAGCAAACATTTCAAGCGTGTCATGCGTAAATCGCCAGTAGTCTCCGTAATACCCTTTCTCTGCATGGTAATAGTATAAAAACGGTACGTAAATTAGTAATTTGCCTCCAGGCTTAAGGACACGGTGCATTTCTTGCATGGCTAGAATAGGATTTTCTACATGCTCCAAAACGGCCAAACAAATAATTGCCTCTTTCGACGAATCCGCAAATGGCAAAGCATGGATATCGCCAACTATATCTGGATTATAGTCTGGAACAGGATCCATTACCCTGTAGTCTACTTTTTCAACATATGGTAACAGCCACTCACGATCTGATTGGACTCTATTATTCTTACTTCCATCTACTCTCAACCCTCCCCCAATATCAATCACCTCTTTTGAAGAGGTGAAAATTTCTATACATTTTTCTTTAAAGAATTTTTCCCAGGCCGACATAAATCACAGTATACACTATTTGTTTTTAATGAATTCAACTATAGATTTTGCCCTCTCGGTCCAAGTATATTTCTTTGAAACCAATTTGAGTTCACCAGCTTTTTGCAATTTTTCGTCATAATTTTGAAAAACTTCCATAATACCAGCAGCTAATGTATCGAGATTGTCAGGTTCAACGACCGTAACCAAATCGTCTCCAGTGACGGAGGTGATGCTGACCACGTCTGACACCACCAAAGGTAAACCACTAGCCATATGGGCAAAAAGCTTAAGCGGTGATGTGTATGAACTTGAAAGCATAGTTTGGGCAGTGTTGGGAACAACGAGTATGTCAGCTGCTTGTTGGTTCTGAACTAACTCGCGATACGACCGTGCGCCTAAAAATTGCACTTTGGGGTATTTTTCTCTCATCTTGCCTACCTGAGCTGATGTGCCACCAATAGCCACAAAAGTGGCAGTTGGTACCAGTGCTGATGCGGCAAAAAATGTTTCGACTCCTTTCCATGTATCAAAACCGCCGACATACATTGCGATAAAAGCTTTTTGAGGCAGACCAAGCGCTCTGCGCGCATCTGATTTTGCCACAGTGCCCTCAAAAAAACTTTCATCGACACCGTCGTCGGCTACTTGAAGTTGTTCAGTATCAATACCTTGCCTGATATAAAAATCACGAATTCCAGAAGATATCACTATTGTTTTTATATCTTTTTTTAGTATCCGACGCGCCGCAAAATTATATTTTGCCTCATGTGATTCCCACGATAATTTATGCGCACCAACAAAAAAAGATAATAGGTACAATATCCACTCACTGCGCGAATATATCACATCATACTTCGACGTCTTTCGAGTAAGTAAAAAATTAAGCGCAAACAATAATTCTCCAGTATAAAAAGTAAACTTTAATTTGATGTAAATTCTATACGGCGCCAACGTGTATAAGGAAAATAAGGGCTCGAAACCAAAACACTGGTAAACTTTTTCAAAAGTTGGATCTTCCCTCTTGCTAACATATAAATCTACTTTATCTCCAGCCTGCGCAAAAGCTTGGCACATATGCGCAATCTGAACCGCATGGGCTCGTTCACTCGGAAATCGGATGTTGGCAAGATAGGCAATGTTCATGTTTATAATATTACACCTTAGAGATGGAGGAAGTTACGCTAATGGAGTCAAAACCTACTCTACCTGTATCTTATTTTTATGTGCCCAAACTTGCAAGGTAAGCAAGTTCCACAATGGATTGAGATGATAACCCTTTACTTCAATATGATCTGAGAGCATATTCTGTACCTCTGGCCAATTTATTAATGAAGATAAACCATCATAGTATGAATCAGAAAATACCAAACGGACCTGCTGTTCAATAATTGGATCTCGAAGCCATTTTGCACCTGGAGACAACCAACCTCGCTTAGGTTGGCTAAATAGGTAGTCTGGTAAGTGACCCCGATAAGCATTTCTAAGAATTTTTTTGGTCGTCAGCGGAGTGAGTTTATTTTGATCATGGACTCCGTCTGCCAGGTTCACTACCGACAACCCAAGGAGAGGCACTCGAACTTCGACCCCTACTGCCATTGAGGACCTGTCGGTTCGGTGGAGAGCGTCATCGGCCAACCATGACTCTCTATCTACTCTCATAAATTTTTCAAAGGGCTTCAGTTGTGACACTTCGGACTCAGCGTAACGCTCACTAAATAGGTCAGAGGAAGATTTGTTGGATATTTTCTTTCTTAAAACTTTATTAACCGAATCAGAGGGAAACATCATCAGTAAAGAATGCATGTCTGGACCGAGCAGTGTTTGAAGTTTGCCAGCTCGCGAGTGTAACTGGGCTACTCCAGACTGAATTAAGTTTGGTAATTTCTGAAAATAAAGAGCAGCCAAAGTTATAGCGTGTCTTTCGTACCCTCCCCACAATTCATCTCCACCATCTCCACCAAGTGCCACTACCACTCCATCTTTTCGGACAAAACGACTTAAAAAGAATTGGGTTACTGTTGTGGGGTTAGATACCGGCTCATCCAACTGGCCCAAAATTGATAGTAGTTCTGACCGAACATCATGAAGACTGATAGAAAAGGTGCTGTGCTCGCTGCCATATATCGATGCTGTCTGTGCTGCCAAGGTAGCATCAGCATTAAATTTCTCTGTCTCTGACTCCGAACCAGCGACCATTTCAAAACCGCTAGAAAAAGTCTTAATTTTTCCAATCTCAGAAGCGTGATGCAGAACAATACTCGAATCTAAACCACCAGAAAGAAAAACACCCAAAGGCCTGTCGGACACCATTTGTGCAGTGACCTCAGAACCAATAGTTTTAACTAACTCCTTTTTAGAGACTGAAGTTTTGCTTGGTTTTATGGGATGAAAATATCTATCGATTTCTAACTTACCTTTAGAAAATCTTGCTAAGTGTCCAGGTCTTAATTTTTTAATCCCTAATACCAGAGTATCGGGACTCGGAACATAGTTCAATGTCAGAAATTGTGACACAGCTTCTGTGTCAAGAATTCGTTGATCAGAGCCTGCTATAAGGCCTGTTAGTTCAGAAGAAAAAAACAGAGAAGAATCTAACTGAGAATAATATAGCGGTTTTACCCCTAAATGATCTCTTACGAGAACCAACTCATCTGTGTCAGCGTCATACCAGGCAAAAGCAAAAATACCCTCAATTCTATCCACGGCAGATTCACCCCAAGTGGCGAGAGCGGCCAGTAACACCTCACTGTCACCCTGACTTTTGAATTCCCAATCAGGCAGTTGACTGCGTAAGGCTTTGAAATTATATATTTCACCATTGAATACCAAAAGATGTCGTCCGTCAGGGCTTAGCATTGGTTGATTTGCCACTGCTGAAGTATCAATAATGGACAAACGATTATGACCAAAGGTTACCGAGCCAACTGACTGCACGCCGGTAGCGTCAGGCCCTCTATGCATCGTAGAAGAAACCATCTTATCAACTGCTGCTTTAGTAATTTTGTATCCCCCATTAATTCCGCACATGGTAAAAATTCATTATTGAGTTATTTCAACTTTGACTTTTCGCTCTAGCGTATCAAACAAGTTTTTATAAAAAACATCAGTACGAAGTTTTGTTTCAAATACAGTACGGGCTTTTTTCTGCATTTCAATAAATTGTTCGTCAGACAAATCATTCCAAAATTTTTCAATTATGGCTGGTAGCCTTCTCAGATCTGAGTGGTCTACTCGAAGCATAAAACTATCGTAATCAATTTCGTCTTCAAGAGGTAACGGAGTGTCGGTATTAATGAACAGTGGGATTCTACCCATAGACAACACTTCAAAAAAGCGTAATGAAAAATTTCCATCACCTCTAATTACTAAACCTAAGTCAGAATTTTGTAAAACATCAATATATTCTTTTCTCAGAACATCAGGAGCTTTACTTAGAGTTTTTTCGAGAGCCGAGAAGGAATTTCTAATGACGAAATTTGTTTTGCACTTATCTGTTTTATCCAATGCTTTTGTAATACTACGCCGAAAATATAAACCCTGTGCTTCTTCCCTGCGTTTTGTGCCTAGTAGTACTTTGAATCTAAATATTAGCTTCTTTATTTGGTACTTAATCTCCTTAACACGTGTCGGCAACGCTACCATACCAGCAAATCCAACCACTGGCGGGGTACCGTCTTTATGTCTGGATGTAGTGCCGTAATCTGAACCAATATCTTCAATAAAAGGAGGAATGATGATTTCATTAGAAGAAAGAGTCCTTTTATAGGATGCGGTACGGAGAACAATGACGCTTTTCAATTGGACTTTATCAACCAAATCACCGTAATTCAAAACTATTATTTTCTTTTTATGAAGCTCCGCAAATGAATCTAGTTCATTCAAATAATTCTCTTGCTGTCCTAAATATGAATAATCATTAGGCATGAGAATATAATGAGATTCTTCTACAGTCGAAACAATCTCCACCATTTTCTTGAACGGGGCTGATGCAATTTTCTGAAAAATATTTCCCTCGTATTCATTTTCAGTTAAAAACAATTTTAGTAACTTGGAGTCAGCCTGATTAGGAAGTCTGTCGTATACAAATAATTTCAACATACATCTTTATTGATTATAAAGTAGTACCCCAAGGCATATGGTCGAGATTTTTTGCCTTTAATCTTTTGATACATCTTATCTAAAGTGTAGTTAATCGTGAATATTATCGACCTAAGTAACCTTGGCAAGCTCAAGATAAACATGTGAGAAGCCGCAATAAACGGACCAGCCCCTATGACTTGGGTTGAAATATTTTTTGCTCCGGCACTATGGAAGATATTTTCTAACGCTTCATGGGTGTAGCGGAAGAAATCTCGATGGTCAGCGTGGTACCACATTAGAAAAGGTACGAAACCGATAAGTTGCCCTCCCGGTTTAGTGATACGAAATACTTCATTTGCGATGTGTTGATAGTTGAAAATATGCTCCATTACATTTAGGAGAAGTACCGTGTCATAGGCACCATTTTCAGCAGGTAGCTTATCCTTCTCAAAATCTACTGTTGCACCACTCTTAATATCAAAACTTAAAAAATCAACATCATCTGTTTTTTTCATGAACGAAATATAGTCAGCATTTCTTCCACCACCAATGTCTATTGTATTTCCTTTCAGAGTTTCTTCTGAAAGCCGCAGGTTTAAATAAGCTCTTAAGACACTTTTTCCTTTATTTATTTCTGAGCAGAGAAATCTATAATCTTTAAACATAGGTTTGTAAAATTTTGGGAATTAATGACTTGATACTGTGGTTTTGGATGACGTACTCTGTGTATTGTTCATTCTTGAATACGTTTGATTCTAGCACGTCGTTCACTTGTTGTATGAAAGTTTCCTGATCGGAGACCTGAGCGACGTCGATCGGGAGCGAGGCGCTGCCGGGGGCCATTGAGACAACTGGCAAGCCACATGCCATTGGTTCTAGTATTGCCTTGTCTAAGCTACCGTTTTGGGCCACTGTCACAAATATCTTGGCGCGGTTGAGGTATTGAGGTAACTCGGTTTGAGGTATTCTACCTACAAAATGCACCGCCCCTACCAATCCTAACTCTTGCACATAATCACGAAGCTTTTGTTCATACTGTTTTTCTTCTTCAGTGACTCCGGCCCCGACAATTGTCAATGAGACATCGTGTGTATCTCGTACTTTTTTGAGAATATCTACAAGAACGATGAGGTTCTTGGACGGTGTAATACGCCCGACAGTTATGAGGTCGATGTCTTTTGGTCCAGTTTGCGGAGCAAACTGGACTGTATCAATTCCGTGGCCAGTCACTAACACCTTGTTACTTTTTAGTCGAAAACTTTCCGGTGAACCAGTGAATATTTTGTGCACAAATTTTTCGGCCACCCTAAGTGATGCCGGGACTGTACCGTGCATGTACCACAACCCCACCCTCTTTCGGAAAAGATGCCAGATGGAATCGCCGAGGATTACGTAGACCTGATTCATGTGGACAAAGACATTATCGTACTCGTGGCGAAGTTTCCAGATTAGGGAATAGAAACGAATTAAATATGTGAACTTCCCCTTCCCTTCATCTTTACCAAGAGAATGAACGGTGACATTGGCTGGCAATGAGTGTTTACCTTCTTGTAAGCAAATGACATGTACATGTTCGCAATGCTTCGCAAACTCTTCTACCCAACGGTGGAAGAAGCCCAATATAGGATGTTCAGTATCTACTACTTGAGTAACAA
>JBLIOC010000004.1:0-40467 GCA_047639355.1 Minisyncoccia bacterium
GGTGTATTTCGAACTTATGTCAGGATTTGTTCTGCCCTTGGGCAAATCCCTTGACGCCAAGTGAGAAAACACCCAAAGGGTGTATTTCGAACTTATGTCAGGATTTGTTCTGCCCTTGGGCAAATCCCTTGACGCCAAGTGAGAAAACACCCAAAGGGTGTATTTCGAACTTATGTCAGGATTTGTTCTGCCCTTGGGCAAATCCCTTGACGCCAAGTGAGAAAACACCCAAAGGGTGTATTTCGAACTTATGTCAGGATTTGTTCTGCCCTTGGGCAAATCCTAACCAAGTTGATAAGAATCTGTGTATAAAATGGTAAAAATTACTTGCCATACCTTTTCTCTTATTTTGGGTATACCCAAACGGCTAAAACCCAAGGTATAAACCAGGGAAATAAATTTGCACCAGGAATAGAATAACCAATAAAAGCCAAGAGTAAACAACCTTGCTTCATCCCCGCCCCCTTGCCAGAGAGCGGGTTAAGCCCGGCCACTTTATAAATAAGGTAGATGGCTAAAAGCACAAACAGACCATAAGCAAAAACAACCATGTAAGTTATCATAAAGAAGTTAGTTGGATTCAAAACAGTTATGTCAAAATCAAACAAATATTTAGCCGCTGCCGCAAGAGAGCTAGCAACACTGGCAACAACATCCCCGAGAACCTTGAAAACGCCATTAGACTCGGTAACGTATGCTGCAAGACTATCAATAGCGACAGCCATTCCAAAAAAAGCAATACTCACAACAGCAAAAGGTAGCTGGAACACGAGCCAGGTAATTGGTACCCACGACCAGATCATTCCATTTACACTAGTGACTCTAGCTCGGGATGATATTTTTGAACCAAGCAATAGCATTTTCTTTTTGCGAGCTGACTTTCTCATCGTACGGGAACCTCTCTTTACCACTTTGCCCGAATTATTAACAGCAGACCCGGATCCTCTAACTGCACCTCCAGCCACCATTAGAGGTACACCAACAATTGCACCAACACCAGTTGCGCTAAGGGCTCTACCAGCAGTCATGATGGCATTACCGGCTACTTTTGCAGTCTTCCCTGCAGCCTGCATACCAACTCCGGTAATTTCTCCAGTACCAGCTATAACGTTCGCTCCAGGCCGCTCTTTACGGCGGGCGGTAGGGTCGTTGTATTCAGCTTTTACTTTCCGTATCGAAGAAACATTACCAGTTGAAGGTTGAATACCTTGTTGATTGTACGAATCGCTAAACTCCTGATCAATTGATTGAGGGTTCGCCATATACTAAAAGTATACTATACACGCGATGCTTGAAGTTCGTCTCGTGACCGCTTGATTTGGAGAAGTTGAGATGGGTCTGAGGTGATGATTTGGTCTTCTGTATAAGAAGCAATGATTTTAATCGCTACGTGCTTGAGTCCTGCAAAAAAGATTCCTTCCCCCACCCTCGATTCAAGAAGGAGTAACTTTTCTTCATCTGTAAGGTTGAAGGTCTTTTGGATGTTGTCGACAGCTGTTGGTGACTGTTTCATCAACATCTGAATAGAAGAGTTGGTAATCATTGGTACTCCATATGGTGAACGGAGGAAATCATCCACATCTTGGGTGATGGTAGCGATGCCGAGATAATATTTACGACCACGTTTCGCAAGACTAAACAAGAATGATGCTGTGTCTTCAGATTTCATCATCCACCAAGCCTCGTCTATAACCATTAAGCGTTTCGCCAAACGGCGTCTGATTGAGCTCCAGATATAGTTAGTAATAATGTACATAGCGATGGTTTTGAGTTCGTCCTCCATATCTCGTAAAGAGAAAACCACAAATTTCTGACTAATGTCTACATTAGTAGGCTGATTCATAAATCCAGACCAGGTACCAGATGTGTACTTTTGGAGTCGGGCGATAAGTGAAGCACTGCCATCCATACCGGCTAAAACCATTTCAAAGTCAGTTAGTAGAGGAGGTTCTAGGTCAGCAAAGTTAGTGTCTCCAGTAATATCCTTCAAGGCATAGGTTTCTTGAATTCCGAGATCAATCAATGTTTCTTCTTCGGGAGTTAAACCTCCTAGCATAAGTCTGAATAAACCAACAAGCTCAATTATGTGTGTCCGTAAAACATTATTAGGGTCTTCGTCTTCACCTGGAAGAGGAAGGTCGAAAGGATTAATGTGATGGTTTGACGAAAGTGAAATATTAAAGAAACGTCCACCAGTAGCTTCGGCCAGATATTCATACTCACGCTCGGGATCCAAAACAATCACCTCGGTGCCGAACATTAAAGAACGTAGAATTTCTAATTTCAAACCGTAAGACTTCCCTGCACCAGAGGTCGCAAAGGTTACTGAATTGTAGTTAGTTAGACTATAGCGGTCAAAAAGCACCAATGAAGAATTGTGTCGATTTATACCATAAAGTATACCGGTGTCTGAAGTAAGGTCGAATGAAGTGAATGGAAAAAAACTAGAAAGCGGAGAAGAGTTGAATTTACTATGAACCAAAAGCTCATCAGTAGCGAGGGGAAAGATGCTCCTTACCCCTTGTTCTTGTTGAAAAAGAGCCGACTTAAGGACTATCATACGAGCGTCTAAAATACCCCGCACATCGTTTTCTGCCTTATTAATTTCCTCTTCATCTTTTCCGTAAATCGATATATAAAAACCAACATCAAAAAGCTTTTCCTCAGCCTGCTGGAGCTTGTCTCGTAACTCCTCAAGATTACGGTAAGCAGCTTCAAGTTGAGGGTCACGAACCTCCCCTTTTTCTGCTTTTATATTAATTTGACTTTGTACCTCAGCTACTTTTTTTTGGAATTTTTTTAAACTTTCAACTGTATCAACAGGATGAATAAAAATTGAGATATCTAGTTCTCTAGTAAGGTTAAGAACAGGCTCCATCCAGCCGTCGTTTAGGTATCGTGGATACGAAACAGCATAATACACCCGGGCAGTGACACCGCTAATGCTGATGTTTTTTGGATTGATATTAATGGCCGACGGAGCAACTACATCAGACAGGGTTAAAAGGTGATCAGATATAATTTTTTTATCTGTCGAATTTTGTGGTTGTAAAAAATCTAGAAGTCCCATAAATATTTTATTTACTACCCCCCCGACGGTGCTGACCCGGTGGAATCACCTGGATTATAAATGTGGTAAAACAGTTCAACCAGGTCGTCTTTTTGTAGAGTAATGGTGCGGACGCCAACTTGAGACAGTCCTTGTGTTACTACTCCAATACGCTGCTCAAGCTGTATTTGATGTTCTTCAAATCGAGCATCGTCTGGTAAGGCAGTAGTTTTTTTTGTTGTTTCAAATATTTTATTAAAACCCTTACTGACGTTTAATTTTGATGGAGAATAAGGAACAACAACAAAGAAGCTTTTACTCATAACATCGACTCCTTTGGTGAAGGAACGAATAAATTCCATGTACTCTTGGAGCTGTATACTCATTAGATCGTTATTCTGCTTGTCTTCCAGTTCGGATAATTGCAATAGGTATGGTTCAATATTTAAACGTCTAGACTGGATATAAATCTGTAGAGTGAAATCAATGGTATTTAAAAACTGTTGGAATTGTTGAAGAACTGCCCTTTGTTCATCAAGTGATTTTAAAGCAAAATTTATAGATGAGGCCAACAAAATCATGCACATCTGGCCATTTTTTTGAATGACTACATTCTCTCTAATGTCCCGTACTGAGACAAAATCTTGGCTAGTTGCTTGTGTTGTTGCCATATTACTCAGTTTTTTGTAAAGCTTGTAATTCTAACTTGCGAGACAAGGAAGTGATTCCTTTTTCTGGACGAGAAACGTTTGGTTGATTTAAAAGTATAGAAGAATTCTGATCACCCAAATGGGCCGGAGTGAAGGTTGTGTGAACCGCATCAGTTTTTTTTCTCCATAAATAAAGTCTCTGCTTGGTAAAATAGTTTAATAGAGACTCTAAAAAAGAAGCAAAAGGGCGGTTGTTTACTGAATAAAATGCGAGAGCCCCAGCGAGAGCGGCCAATGGAATGCCAATTAATACAAACAGAAATCCCGAGATTAGAAAAAATGCTATAGCCATCCCTATTCCACCACCAAGGTAAAGAAATTGCCGCCAAGTAAATGGTCCAAAAATTTTATCTTCAATTTCAATAAACTGAGGAACTTTAAATCGCATACACTACTATTATACACGTTGATGTACAAAATTATAAAACGTATTCACCATCCAGACTACTAATTTTCGGCACTTTCCCAGTGATTGGTCTGGCTAGGGGCTGAGACTTTTTTCGAAAGAATTGCCTCTTGGGTAGAGGAATGAGTAGTGTCGCTTATGGCCTTTGATTCTTGCATATCTTTTGCCATAGTACGAACACTAGATAGGTTGTTAATAATCGCTTCGGCCTCGGCAATATCCGAGGTGAGGTCTTCAGCTTCATCAGCTTCACCAGACGGAATATTTTTAGCAGTTTTATTCTCTTCTAGACAAATTTGTAAAGAGTAAAAAAGTATTTTACTTCCCGAAATACCAAGCTTTTCGACTTCATCAATCAGGGTTTGCTCAGGAATAGCTTTTAGTATAAACAAGGAGCTTAACTTAACTAAATTGGCGTAATGTGAGACGTCTAATTTTTTCGATTCAATCACCTCCCGAACACAGACCGGAATAGTGTCCGAATCAACCACAGCCATATCTTCAGCTGAAGCGTTTTGATAGGCGGCTTGAAATGTTTCCCAGTCGTACATAACTAATTTAATTAATGAGGATAGTTGTTTCGGTTAGCGTCCCTTACCTGCCCTGCGGCAGCTATGTTTGTACTTTGGACTATCGCGGGACTTGTGTTTGTGTTAAATCCAGCGCCATAGGTACTTTTTTCTTTCCATTTTTGCCACGGTTTCATCGAACTGCTATCTGGACCTTGTTTCATTAAATGTTCACTGATGCTCTCTTCAATTTCTTTCATATTTTCAGAAGAAATTCCTCCATTCTTCATTCTTTCTTCAAGTGCTTGTGGGGTGATATGTTCTGCCATCTTTTTATCGGTAAATACCTCGACTGGTAATTGTCCCATCTCCTTAACGTTACCGCTCATCATTCGTCTGCGTTGACCAATTATAAAGTCGTCGGTGGCCGCGGCAGCGTTGCCGGCTCCGACTAGTGACCCGGCAGGAGGCAAGAAGCTTCCTGTTGCCCTAGCTATTTGCCCCTTCTTTCGAGCGTCCCTTATCTCACCCATTTGTGCCTCGGTATATTGACCAGAGCTTTGCAGATGGTCAAAGTGTCCGTCGGTCAGGTTCATAGCCACACGCTCATTAGTGAGTCGTTCGTGGCCCATACCCTGGACACGTTCGTTAGAAAGACCCCTAATAGTTCTTCCGAGTTGATCAAAGGCTGTGTTTAAACCATCAGCAGTAGTCTCGACAGCATCAAGTGCTTTGTAACTTTCTTGAAGTGTTCCGGTGTCACGAGCCTTCCTCACGTCTTTAATTTGTTCGTTAGTGTACTTACCAGAGTCTTGAAGAGCTTTGATTTGCGTATCGTTGAGATGGGCAGCTGTTGCCGGTGACTGTAATTCATTAATAGGAACAGCCAGGAGTTGTTCGTTTGTAAAGCCTGGGTTTCGCATCACACCACCAATTGCATTTTGTGCGTTACGTACTGCTTCTTCGGTTGAGCTGGAATTATTAATCCTTTCAAGGTTAGTATTGTAAGTACCGTCTAAAGTACTACGGGTGTCAATTTCATTCCTTTGGGTTTGCACTCTCTTATTCACCTCTGCTTGAGTTTCTGATAGGCCGAATTTTGCACCGGTTAACTTAGCATGAGCTCCTCTTTCTAAACTATCAACGACTCGAGTTCGTGCTAATTTTCCACGTAGACCATCCGAAGCCTGTAGCTTAGTTAGTTGCCTATTTAAACCTTGACCCAGGGCATTACTTCCTCGGCGAGCAACCCAACCAGCGGGTTTTGTTGTGGCAAACCGAGCGGAGTTTATAGCACCTCTTTGTAAACCCTGACGGATTCGGCCGGCTGCACTCTTTCCCATACTGACAGCGTGTCCGGCACCAACAGCACCCATTTTTTGAGCAATCACCAATGAGGCTACAAGGAAAATACAGGAAATTATAAAAGGTGGAATGGTGGCGGAAAAGGTTGCCCCAATTGTGGCAGGATCCCCACCAGTGAAGACCTCTGCCAAGTTTTTTGGGTCACCACTGCCAAGGGTTGCATTTAGTATTTGAACAGAGAAATAAAGGAATAGTATGTAGATAGGGGCAAAAAATGCTTGGCCAATGAATTTTTTCCAATATAGTGAAGATATACTTTGAAGTCCGGGAAAGACAAATCCCAAGAACATCAGAGGGGACAAAATCATGAACAGAATCAAAAGTACATACCTAATTAAGAGTAATATACCCCCCGCACCAAATACAAACATGCCGACAAGGCAAACTATCGCTGTCCCAAAAATGTACCCATAAGGTTCGGCGCCGTCATGGATAACAGCTTTTGGCGCCTCAAAAGCGGTTGTGATACCCAGGACGTCCATGAAAGTACCAGACACGTTGTATGTGCCATTAAGTGTATCTTCAAAACCGGCGGCGATTTGGGTGGCCAAAATATTTGTGAAATCAACTATGAATTGTGTGATGTAGAGACTGAAGTTTATCAACAATGCAGCCAGGATGAGGTGCCCAAGCATTTTTTTTGTACCCGTATCATCACTGTCTAAAATCATCTTGAGACCAATATAGACTAGGCCAAATATAAAGGTAATGTTGAACAAGTCGCGGATAACAACCCAAAGAGCGTTAACTTGTATCCCTAACGCCATATCAGAAGCAAACTCATCCCCGAAGCCAACAACATAGTCGGTTATTCCTATATCAAGAACCCACCCGCCCATCCACAACAACATGCCAAAGAGACTGGTTACCAAAGCCCAAAGGGCTTTGGCCATAATGCCCATTTCATCAGCAAAAGCAATATCCGCACTACCCAGGAAGACTGGTATGAGAATAAGTAGTACTAGAAGCTGTTTCTTAAAAGACTTCATAGGATATTTAATTGAGTAATGCGGACCAGTTAACCGTGTAAGCATTAAGCTCTGATTTTTTGTATATCTCCGGTTCTAATCTCTCGGCAGCATTAGCAATAGCTAATTTGTCCGCGCTGTTTTGTCTTGCTGCTCCATCATTTTCTTGACCACAATCCCTAGGACGACCATTGCATTCTACAAGAGGAGGGTTGAGCAGGATTGTTAAAGCGGTAATCATTTCTGTTAGTTCAGCAATGTACCCTTCATTAGTGCCATTGGCTTTAGTGTTGGCAACAACTAAACGTGCCTCTTGGGTGTAGGTAGCGGCATCAGCCCGGTCCTGCGCGTCAGCATCTGTATCGTCTTCAATCGCTATAAGATCATCTATAGATGAAGTGGCCAAATCATAGAGAGCTTGTTGGGTCACCAGCGCATCCCCCAGTTCAGTAAGAAGAAGGTCGTAATCAATAGGATCTGAATCTTGTTCTGGCATACGTAGAATTGTATTCCACTCTTCATCTGAACTAGTTACGTCTAACATGGTGAAGAAATCAGGACGGCTGTCCATGTATTGGTTTATTACATCGCTTTTATCCTCACCTGATGCTTCCTCATCATTTAAAGTGTCAATCATGTCATTTAGGGTAACATCGTTGATATCTATCGCAATTTCGATAGCTGCTATGTCATCAATAGCGTCAAGAGCTAGGGAGCGCGCTCTATCTGAATTGGAAAGATTGTCGGCGTATGTCCGAAGGAGATCTTCGTAGTTACCGTCCACAATCATTTCAGTGTAAGAAACCTGAGTAGCTATATCCTTTTCAATCATGACTATAATTTTATCAGCATTCAAATCTAGAGACTCCGCTCTTATTCCAGCTATAAGAGAATCGCCATCGTAATCGGATTCGGTATAGCCAGTTCCTGGAGACAGGCCAAGGAGTCCGCTGGCACCTGTGATAACCTTTACCCCAAGTTGTCCTATAAGTGCGCCGATGATTTCATTGACTTCATCAGCGGCAATGAGTGATCGTTGACCAGTGCTAAGGTTGAAGGTTAAAGAGTCCTCAATAACCTTTCCTGGAGTGGTAATACCACAGACTTCTCTTTTCTCCGGCCCGGGTACTGTTTCACAGCTTTTCATAGACAAAAAACCGTCACCAAATTCTAGTAGCTTTATCTCCTCACCCTTTGCATTGATAAGACGAGCTTTCATTTCTACTTGGGCGCTAAGAACAGATCCGTATGGGGTGTAGGTTTGTGATTGGGTGGTAATTTTAATCCAGTTTTTCCAACCTCCGTTTTCTGAAAAACTACCTAACCCCCCGGTTCCGCCTATAAAGTCTTCAATATTGGCAAGGGCTCCTGAAAAAGTACAAGTTGGAGCTGCCTCCTGATTTCGTGTCTGTTGATACTGAAGAGCAAGAGCTAGACGTACGTCTAAACTAAAGGGCGAACAGATAAAGGAATAATTTCCGCCAAGTTCCTCCATGTATGAGCCAAAGGCCTCATCTGCCACGTTAAGTAAGAAGCTGTCTAAGTTTGTCACAAAAGCCGGACTACCTTCAAATCCGGAGTTAATCCAGCTAACAATACTAGAAGCCATACTAGAAACCGCACTTTTGGCTAGGCTCCAGAATATAGCATCAGCAATCTCTTTATATACCATACTCCCTGTCCCAACTGCTGTGACTGTTGTAGCAGCAGCAGTAGCACCGGTTGTAGCGTTCACAGCGCCAAGCTGAATATTGTTTCCTATTTGAGTCCATTCAGACGCTCCACCACTCATGGCACCGCCTGCATGGGCTATTTCAACCATGTTCCAATTCTGGGGAATATAAGTACCAACAAAAGCAAAAATAGCAAAAATGGTAGCAACCAAGCTTTTCTTTAAAATTGAAAAAAAGGTATCCATACGTTAGTAATTAAGTTTGATAATCTGGATGAAAAGTAACCCATAGTAAAGCCGGATCTTCGACTGTAAACAAAGGAGCGTGTTCCAAAAGAGCAAACAACATATTTTGTAGCGAATAAGAAAGACCGGTAGCATCATCCTCATAGCGTTTCAGGCGAATAAACACAAAGCCCGGATCCTCAAAAAAAAGTGTCATGGACTCAATATCCATAAGAATTGCATGGTAGGTATTAATCAGGTCAAGATGTTCTTTGGCCAAGAAGGCAGGGACGGGAATTTTTAAGGTATCATCTCGATAGCCACGATAGACACTAGTTAGCGACTCAAGTTCCGCCATGCGGTCTACGCTGTTGTAGGTGATAATATCGTACAAAATATTAAGTTCATTCTCTAGTTCTGGAATACTGTTACGAAGCAAAGCACCGGCGGCACTATTGCCGTAATTTACAATATCTTCATCTTTCCAGTCTGCAAGTATTATGATGTCTTTTGTGCCGTAGAGTTTATAAACTGCTTCCTGGGCTAAGCTGTCAACAGTATCTTTAATAATTTCTTCATCAGACCTACCAAGTGGTCCTTGTCCACGGGAAGTAATAGCTTTTTTTATAAGTCCAATGCCCAGCTTACCCGTTACGGTATCAGGTGGAGTGTATGTTGAGCTTTCTTTGTTAAGGATAATTGGTTCGGTGGTGACAAATTCATCCTTCCAGTCTTCGATACCATTCCCATCGTCATCGGTTATTTTAATTGCAACGCGTTGAACTGAAGCGGCCTCGTGGACACTTGCCGCTTGGTAGGTTTTGCTAGGTTCACCAAAATTACTGATTGTGTAGGCCCCTGCAACAAGGGCAAAGCCGATAATACCTGAACCAAGTATCTTAGGATTAAGATGTCCCTTCATTCAAACTATTATAACAGTCTGTAACGCTTATAGTTAGCTGGTTAACGGATACCTGTGCATGAACCTGTGCATAAGTTTTGTATTAAGTTTGGGATAAACTGTGACTATTCAAGAGAGTATAGTTTTTGGGATAACCCGAGCCAGTCCTCAGCTGATACATCCTCAGCTCTGGTTGTCTGCTTTAGGTCTAAATCAGCAAAAATTTCTTCTAGTGAATCACGAGAGAATTCTGATGTTAGGTTGCCGATTAGTTGTTTTCTTTTCTGACCAAAACCAAGTCTCAAAAAGTGGAAAAAGAGCTTTGCGGGAAGAATTTTAAAATTTTCGCGATTTATGCTGTTTACAGCTACTATCGCGGAGTCTATTTTTGGCGGTGGAATAAAATGACCCCGTTTCACCGTACAAATGTATGAAGGTTTACCAAACACTTTTACAGAAAGTGAAAGTAGAGATTCTTTTTTACCGCGGGCTATTCTTTCGGCTACTTCTTTTTGAATTAAAAAAACCAGTGTAGTGGGTTGGCACTCAGTGTCGAGTAGGTTACGAAAAAGTAGGCCCGATAAGTAATAAGGAATATTAGAAACTACTTTATAACCTTGATTTACAAGCCCAAAATCATTTAGGTTGAGAGTCCGGACGTCATGGTGGTAGATGGTGAGGTTACCCTGGGCGATAGCTTCGGAAAAAGATTCTTCTAGCAGAGTAATTGCTCGGATGTCCGTTTCTATCGCAACGACTTTAGCCCCCCGGGCCAAAATTTCTTTAGTTAAAATGCCGGTCCCCGGCCCGATTTCGAGCACAAGATCCCCTGCTTGCAGGTCGGCCGCGTCACACATTTTTTTTGGCACGTAATCACTATTTAAAAAATGCTGCCCCAGGGATTTTTTATGTTCAAATTTTTCTGACATGCTTGATGAAGCGTACGTTATTTTGTGGTGGTATACAAGAAAAATGTTTAGTATCACAAAGTGTGTCGGTGCGACAGAGACTCACTGTCCTTGTTTCACTGCGGTATGGTTCCCTTATGTCTCATCAACACACTTTGTGTCCCGTGCGATAGTTATTTGTGTTCACGTATTTCGTTCTTTCTCCCATCTTTCCGAAGCATCTTGAAACCCCTCACTTTCAGAAATAAGTATTGCAATTCTCTTCATTGCGCTTTTAGCCTGATCTACATCCTGGTAACTTCCTTTGACTTTCGATGCTGAAAGAAATGCTTGGCCAAGTTTTGATTCTGGAGATAAATCTGCCGCACCTAGCTCATAAAGTGTTGACGTTAAGCTTTCAGCTGCTTGTTTAATATCATCCAAGCTTCGTTTATACCTACCCATGTCATCTGCACGCCTATATAGATTGAACAATTCCGGGTCACTTATTAAAAGTTGTTCGTTTTCTTGATTAGAAAAGGCACCTTCAGCTGCCAGAAGCTCTTCAACCTTGGCTCGCAAGCCATATCTACTTGTTACAAAATCAACACTTTTTCGACCTGATCGAACATCGTTGATTATCTCTGCCAACTCATTTTTATCCATTGGTTCCCCATCTGAATATTTCCAACCATCATGTCTTTTTATAACATTAACAATCAAATCTCTAAAATTACTACGAGTCGACACATCATTTGCAAGAAGTTCCTCTCCTTTTTCAGGGTCATCATATGTACCCTTTGCACTATCAGCTAAATCGTTAAAATTTTCGAATCCCATAGATATATTTTTATTTTTTGTATGCGTTTTATTATACCAAAGCGCTACAAATAAAGGTACCTTACCGACTCAGCGAATAGCGACTATGGCCGGGTGGGTTTGGCTGGGGCGGCCAAGGAGCGTGTGAATCGAGTTCGTAAGGTAGCTTTATGTTGTTTATGGTCAGTCCAAATAAATCGTTGTCTCGTAGCCTGAACTTTTTCCTCCTCCACTCTCTTCTGGTTCAGCGTTTTCTACGTACTCTTTACTAATATCATTTAAAAATGAAGACGGCATGTTTACTTTTTGTTGACCGAAGATTGTACGCATGTGTGCGTAGGTGAGAAAGATTTTCTTTTCGGCCCGAGTGAGAGCAACATAAAAAAGTCGTCGTTCTTCTTCTTGGTCAGTTCGTCCATCGTCGAGTCGTTCGTGTGGAAATAATCCCTCTTCCAAACCGGTGATAAAAACATAAGCGAACTCCAAACCTTTGGCGGCGTGAATGGTCATCAGGCGGACGGCATTTTGTTCTTCTTTTTCTCTTAGTTCGTCCTGATCGCTTTGGAGAGCGGCGGTCTCAAGGAGTTGTTCCACCGCTTCGTTTGGTGCGGTGTCGTTAAAACGGCTGGCTAGAGTAACAAGCTCCCGTAGATTCTCGATGCGCTCTAAGGATTCCTCGGTCTTTTCGTCTTTTAGACTGTCCTCCAGGCCAGTTCGTTTCATAATGAATTTTATGGTGTCAGACAAGGGTTTTTCGACTGCGGTCTTGGCGATTTCGGTCATCATGGTGTCGAAAGCTTGTACCTTTTGGAGAGCGCCTTGATTAAGGTCTGCTCGATTCCCCTCAATCACTTTTAACATGGTGACCTTACCGATACCACGAGTTGGTGTATTGATAACTCGAGTTAAGTCAGCGTTGCTGCCAGGGTTAAGTGCTAAACGTAAATACGATAAAACATCTTTCACTTCTTTACGTTCGAAGAATTTCGTCCCGAGGAGTTGGTAAGGTACTTCAAAATTAAGAAAGGCTTCTTCAAGTGATCGTGATTGGAAGTTGGTTCGATATAAAACAGCAATTGAAGCCGGGTCGGCACCATCAGCAATAAGTGTCTGAGCAGTTATGGCTATATATTCCGCTTCGTCGTAACCAGTCATTCCAGCGTAGAGGGTAATTTTCTCCCCCTGATGATTGCTAGTGAATACGTTTTTTTCAACACGATTTTGATTCTTCTTAATGATGTCGTTACTAGCCGCGATTATGGTTTGGGTGGAACGGTAATTCTCCTCGAGCAGAATGGTCGTCGCTTTTTCAAAGTGTCGTTCAAATTGAAGGACGTTTTTAATATCAGCCCCGCGCCATGAGTAGATGTTTTGGTCTATGTCCCCCACTACACATATATTATGTTCTTCACCCGCTAATAATTCCATAATTGTGAATTGCACCCGGTTTGTGTCCTGGTATTCATCAACGTGAATATATTTAAAACGTTTTTGTAATTTTTCTCGGACAGGTTTGTACTCTTTAATTAAGAAAAGAGTCTTAGCGAGAAGATCGTCAAAATCAAGCGCATGTTCGGCTTTTAAGATATCTTCATATAGCTCCCAGACTTCGGCGGCGACTTGTTCAGGGAATGAGTTGGCAGAATCTTTAAACTCTAATAAAGTCATTGCGTCGCCTTTAGCGCGGGAAATAATAGACAGTATTTTTCGAGGCTCAAATTCTTTTGGGTTGTAGCCAGCTTTTTCAATTGATTGTTTGACAGCCTTTTGGCTATCGCTCCGATCGTAGATGGTGAAGTGACGGCGGAGACCTAGTGTCTCATGAAATTCGCGCAACAAACGGACTCCAAGCGAATGGAATGTAGTAACAACTGGAAGGCTGTCTATAACCGCGCGGCCAGAAGGAAAGTATTGCTTAGTCAGAGTATCAACTCGAGCGCGCATTTCTTTTGCGGCCTTATTGGTGAAGGTAACTGCGAGAATGTTGTGAGGGGCAACACCTTGGTGAATAAGGTGAACAATCCGGTGTGTAATGACTCGTGTTTTTCCAGAACCCGCTCCTGCGAGCACCATTAGTGGTCCTTCTGTGTGAAGAACGGCTTGTTTTTGGGGGTCATTTAGACCTTCAAGGTAAGGGGCTTCTGGCATGTGCAGAACACTATAACATAATGCTTATTTACTATGGATTAATGAGAAAGATTTTATAAGTGACTCTGCGGACTTAGCTAAAGCTACTGCACATAGTCTGCGTCTGCTTTATGAAAAGAAAAGAGGGTATGTATTAAAATGTTCCCTTTTGGACACCATTTCCCAAAAGGTTCCTTTTTAAGAGGGTAGGCTGCAATTTAAACTTCAGCATCTATATAGCAAGTGTCAATAGGAAAATGGTGGCTTAAAATATAGTTGAAATTAGGTCTGTGGTTTCGTGTGTGAAAAGTGTATTTCGTCAATTGCTATGTCGTTAGTCTCTAGTAGAATAGGCCACGTACCAGTGAAGTTGGTATGTCAGGAGTTCTATACTACCTTTCAATTTCTAACACGGTTGTAACGATGGCACGGCGGCGAGACCATAACCAAAGAAGTATTCAGCAACACTCACAAGACACTGATGAACCTATCGGTAAATCCGACCATCAGTCTATATATAATAATAAGCCAAGCGTTTCTGTAATTACTCGAGTTGCGGGAGAGGCATTCTTACTCGTTGTCGTCATTGCTGTGCCTTTGTCGGTACACGCGGGGTTCTTTTCTAATTTTTTTAATAGTGCAGAAGTCGGAGTTTCTAATGAAGAAGAGAGTATCCATACTGTATCAGCAGTGGACATACCACTTTTGACGGCCTTACATAACCCTAATCCTCTAGGTGCCAGAGGAGGTGCTGAAATCATTGTGAATGGTAACGTGCTTGTTTCAACTGGGCCGGTTGGTGAAGACGAAATAGCTGAATCAGACTATAAGTTAGGTGAGATTCGTGTTTATACAGTAAAACCCAACGAGACGTTGTCAGAAATAGCGGAGATGTTCGGGGTAACTACTAACACTATAATGTGGGCAAACGACATTTCCAAAGCGACATCCGTTCAGTCTGGTGACACACTAGTCATTCTTCCTATCGCTGGTGTTCGTCACATAGTTAAAAGTGGTGACACTATAAGTACCATTGCCAAAAAGTACGAGGGAGATAGCGACGAAATATTGTCATATAACCAATTGGCTTCAGCCAAAGAACTTTCGATTGGCGATACTCTCATTATTCCAGGTGGTGCGATACACTCGGCACCAGTACGTGCCTCAGCTCAGCCGGTACGAGTATCAGGAATTTCAACCGCTGGTTACTTCATACACCCGGCCCCGGGCTCTGTAAAAAGTCAGCGTATACATGGTTATAATGCTGTTGATCTTGCAAGCTCATACGCGTCAAGTATTAGAGCAGCTGCCGCTGGTGAAGTGATTGTTTCAAAAAATTCTGGTTGGAACGGTGGTTATGGACAGTACATAGTAATTCGACATTCTAACGGAACACAGACTCTATACGCCCACCTTATGCGCAATGATGTAGGAGTCGGGGCTTATGTTTCACGGGGACAGGTAATTGGTGGTATGGGTAGTACCGGGAAGTCGACCGGGACCCACCTACACTTTGAGGTCCGAGGCGGTAGTAACCCATTTTAAGCGAATATCTGCGTTGCACTGCGACAAAATTATACTCACCGTATATGAAATACGACTCGCATAATTTTTCTTGTGCGCCTTGTTCTTCATCTTAAAATTGGCTACTGAAGTTGAATTGGAAATTAGTTTTATATATTTTAAAAACGTCGTGTCCGAAGGACAAGACGTTTTTTGTTTCTTTTTATAATGACACTCTATACTGCAAAGCTTCTAGAACATGAGTTTGATCAATTTCTTCACTCCCGTCTAGGTCAGCAATAGTGCGGGCTACCTTGACGAGTCGATGGTAACTACGAGGCGACAGGTTAAGTTTTTCGCTAGAAACTTTGAGCAAATCTTTAACTTCTTGGTTTATTGGAATAAGTTGCTCAATGTCACGAGCAGACATACCAGAATTTGTATTGGTGGTGGTTTTTGAAAAACGAATAGTCTGCCTGGTTCGGGCTGACCGGATTAGTTCACGAGCGTTTTCTGTTTCTTTTGTTTTACTGGGTAGTGCGGTTAGGGTGTCATAGGATACATGAGGCACTTCAAGCCAAAGGTCGATACGGTCAAGTATTGGACCAGAAACTTTATTTTTGTAGGTTTCTTGCATTGCTCGGGCCAGATTGGTAGTACCGTCCTCACTACCCCGATAAGGGTTGAGAGCGGCAATTAATATAAAATCGGCAGGAAATTCAGCTGTACTTTGGATGCGTGAAATTGAAATAACCCTATCTTCAAGAGGCTGGCGCAAGGCGTCAAGAGAACGACGTTCAAATTCGGGAAACTCATCCATAAATAGAACTCCATGGTGGGCTAGGGTAATTTCGCCTGGTTTTGGGTGTGCTCCTCCACCGACTAATGAAGTGTGTGAAGCGGTGTGGTGAGGGCTGCGGAACGGAGGTCGTGTGCTGATTGAAAAATCATTGCTACTAAGTGAGTGAATGGCAGTAACGGCCAAGGCCTCCTCTCGAGAAAGTGGTGGTAAAAGTGCTCGAAGGGCGCGGGCTAGCATAGTCTTCCCTGTCCCCGGTGGTCCAACTAACATTACATTGTGTCTGCCAGCAGCGGCAATAATCAGACCACGTTTGGCGCTTTCTTGACCTCTGATATCCTCTAGGTTAATAGTACTTTCGTACCAACCGTCACCAATAACTGTAGGAGGTTGAATTAATAGTGGAATAGTATTAGTTTTGTCAGCTGAAATGTGTTCAATCACCGACTTCAATGAAGAGGCCGCCATGACGTTAATCCCGTCTATCAAAGCCGCCTCTTCCGCATTGTCTATAGGGACTATTATTTCTTCGTATCCCGCCTCTTTGGCTGCAGCCGCAGAGTTTAAAACACCCCTGATTGGCCTTAAGCTACCATCAAGGCTTAGTTCCCCAACATAAGCTCTTTTGGTTTCATCAGATTTAATTTCACCGGCCGCTATAAGGTATGAAATTGCGATTGGTAAATCAAAGAGAGGACCTTCCTTTTTTAGGTCAGCTGGCGAAAGTGAAATAACCACCTTCTGATTTTTAGTTTTTGGAGAGGTATAGCCTGAGTGTTTGATGGCGCTCCCGACCCGGTCTTTTGATTCATCGACTGCCTTTCCTGCTAACCCAACAATTGAAAAAGAATGTAGACCGCGCGATATGTCGGCTTCAATTGTGACAATGGTTCCACGTAGTATGTCAGGTTGTACAGTGTTGATCCTAGCGATTGCCATAGGAGTTAAATAGGTAGTTCTTTTTCTCTGTCTAAATTAGCTAAGTTAGTTCTGGCCGCTGGATTTACCGCTAAGCGTTCGTCTTCAATAGGTTGACCACTAATTTCACAGATACCGTAGGTATCACTCTTAATTTTTTCGAGGGCACGGACAATATTACGGTAACGGACTTCTAGTTGTGACATCAAACCTCGTCGCTCGTTCCATTCCTCGACTGAATCAGCCATGACGTTCTCGTCAGCATTAGCTAAATCATCTGGGTTAGGAATAGCTACCCAGTCACCCGTCTCTGGATTTTGGGCAGCAATAGTTTCAAGGTCTGATATAACTTTTGTTAGCTCATTTTTAAGTTGAATTTTATATGTTTCAGTTTGTGACATACGAGAGTAGTGTATTTTAGTAGACAAAATAATGTTGTGTGACTTGGGTAAAGTCGCTTACGTTTGGTGCAATGAGTAAAGTATTATCGTTAATAAACCCATAGACCAAGACAACATCTTCATAATTTCGCAAGATTCGTATGTCGATTTCTTCAAGTGTTTCGTCAATAAATTCACCAGTTATTTCAGTCGGAATAGGGTATAGCGACCGCATATCATCTGCCATAGTCTCCTCCCAACTTAATAATCCTCCAAGGACAGTATTTTTATCTACAAAAGTTATGATTAATACTGGGTCAGACTGGTTCACTGTGACAAAGCGAGTATAGGTAATTGACTGCTGAAGACTTGGTGAAGTGTTAAATCCAAGTATTTCAAAAAGATACGAAGCAGACACTCTGTTACGGTCAGCTGAAACAATTGAAAGTTCAACGGCACCGGTCGGAGCTGAAGTAATTGCGGTGTGTAGTAACTGTGGTAGTTTGTCCACTTCACTTTCGTTCAATAAAATATTTACTAGTTTAGTATCTTCAAGAAGAGGTATTGCTGTTACCGTAGTTTCGTTTGATAAGTTATCAAGCCTAGTCATAATTAAATGGACTATAAATAGGATAGATACAAAGACAATCACTAGAGTTACAGTAATCGTGTTTGTTTTAAACTGGTTTAGTAATTTAGATTGTGATGGAGGAAGTTTTGTACTATCATCGGGTTGCAATATTTCAGGCTCATCTGTTGAAGGAATGGTCTCGACGATTTCATGATCCTTTTCTGTAGTAGTTGATTCGGTATTTTCCCCTAATGCTTTCTCTTCTGGTTGTGAAACAATTTTGGATTCTCGACTTGGTTGTGGGACAGCCCCAGTTGTTTCTACAAATGTTTTCTTCTCTGTTGAAGGAATGGTCTCGACGATTTCATGATCCTTTTCTTTTTTCTTTGATACGGGAGTTTCCCATAATGCTTTCTCTTCTGGTTGTGAAACAATTTTGGATTCTCGACTTGGTTGTGGGACAGCCCCAGTTGTTTCTACAAATGTTTTCTTCTCTGTTGAAGGAATGGTCTCGACGATTTCATGATCCTTTTCTTTTTTCTTTGATACGGGAGTTTCCCATAATGCTTTCTCTTCTGGTTGTGAAACAATTTTGGATTCTCGACTTGGTTGTGGGACAGCCCCAGTTGTTTCTACAAATGTTTTCTTCTCTGTTGGAACTACTTGTTCACTAAATGGAATGACAGGTGTTTGTTTCTTGTATTCAACAATTACATTTGAGGTTCTTTCTTGATCTGGGGATCCGAGTAGGTCATATCCTGGCTCCGTGTAAGGTGACCAGTTTGTTTTTGTTTTATCAAGATCTGTTGCTTCTTGTGGAGCCTCTCTTCTGCGGCGGATCTGCTCCTTCAAGGTTTCATTGTTGGCAGTAAAAATAGTTCCAGTTTTTGAGGTGGCTCTTTGTATCACACCTCTACGGCTAGTTGTTTCAGGTACTTTATATGTAGGAATCTTTTTCTTTTTACGGTGAGTCGCTAATTCTTTTAAATAGGATTTAATCGATGTAAAGATTGATGGAAAGAGCTTAAAATCACTAATTTTTGTGTCAGTAATAACCATCGAATCATACTCGTCATTACTAGGGACCAGTTTTTTCTTTTCGATCTTTATTAGTTTTGCAGAGGGTGCATCATTATGTTTAGGCTCGGTATGCTTTTTAATTTCATGAAAGGCCGGAATGTGCGTAATAGTATGAGGCACATTTTTAGACAACTGATGGCTAGGACTAGCTTCCTTTTTCTTGGTAGGAATGGCAATCTTAGGTATAGTGTTTCTTTTTGGGGCTGGTTTAGGCAGAGTTTCCTTTTTTGGAATTTTTGACAAGGGCTCTTTATGAGTAACAGCCGAGTGTTGTTCTGAACTTAGGCCACGTTTATTTCTTTCAACATTTAAATCGCCGGCAAATGTGTGAAGGCGAAGTGGAGTTTTTTTCATTTTGCCTGACATTACATCTAGTATCGCACGATTTCTCTTGTTTGTGACGGAAGTTTTTCACTACTTGGGGCTATTTTCAACTTTGTTTTGTGGTGTTAATCCTCTTTTTTCAGCGAAGTTAGGTTCTGCTTGCTTAATCGACAACCCAATCTTTCCATTGTCCACTTTGGAGACAAGCACTGAAACAGTTTCACCCTCCTTCAAAACTCCTTCAATTGTTTCAATCCTAAATGGAGCTATCTCAGAAATATGAATAAGTCCTTCGTTAAATGCGTCTAGTTTCGCAAAGGCTCCGAAGGGTACTAGGCGGGTGATAGTCACTTCTAACGGCTCGCCAACTTTATATACTTTTGTTAATCCTCGTATACGCTCAGCGGCAATTTCAGCTGTACCATTCTTTCCTGTGATAAAAACTAGCCCGTCTTCTTCAATAGTTATCTCCTCAACCTGAGTGTCGTCCTTGATACTATTAATAGTTTTTCCACCACCACCAATAACTAGACCAATTTGTTCTGGCAAAATTTGTAAGGTCACTATCTTTGGTGCACGTGGTGATATATTTTCACGAGGTACGGCAAGTTCGTTTGTAAGGACGCTGATTATTTGTAGTCTAGCCAAGCGTGCCTTTTCTAAAGCTTCGACCAAAATGTGTGTTGGTACACCATCAACCTTTACGTCCATCTGAATGGCAGTGACACCTTCAGTGGTGCCGGCTACCTTAAAGTCCATATCTCCGAACTCATCTTCTGGTCCTTGAATGTCAGTAAGAAGGGTGTATCGGTCGCCGTCAATCATTACTCCGGAAGCGATGCCGGCTACTGGTCTTGTGATAGGAACTCCTCCATCCATGAGGGCAAGAATTGAACCGCAGACTGAACCCATTGAACTTGACCCATTGCTAGAGAGTGTCTCCGAAACTAATCTAATGGTGTAAGGAAAATCGGCTTGTGATGGAATGACGGGAAGTAACGCTTTTTCTGCTAACGCACCATGTCCAATCATGCGGCGATTAAAGCCGCCGACTCGACCAGTTTCCCCAACCGAAAACGGCGGAAAGTTGTAGTGGTGTAAGAAGCGCTTTTTTAAATTTTTCGATTCAATCGTATCAATTATTTGTGCTGCCTCAGGTCCTCCGAGTGTTAGAGCGGAGAAAATGTGAGTACCTCCACGATAGAATATACCCGAACCATGAATGGCTGGTGAGATTCCACCTGCTTTTGCGTAAAGTTCACGTACATCGTCCATTGTTCGCCCATCAGCTCTTTTACCTTCTTCAATTGCTCCGCGGTGCAATTCTTTATCTATAGCATCTTCAAAAAAATCACTAGCCACATTTTCATTAAGTTCATTTTCTTTAACAGTTTCCAAAAAAACAGTCTTTAACTCATAGATATGTGATTTTCCGGCACGGTTACTAAAGATGGTTTCTGTAAGTTTTGTTTTGAATGACTTTTCAAATAGTTCAAATAGTTCTTCTGGAATTTCCCGAACCGTCTCAGCCTGTTTTTCCTTGCCAATAACGGCAATAATATCTGCTTGCCAATTCTCAAGCTGTTGGTGGATTTCAACTGACGCTTCGAATACTGCGGCTAAATCATCCTCGGCAACTTCATTGGCGGCAGTTTCAATCATATTGATAGTGCGGTTTTTTCCGCAAGCTAGAACTTCAAAGTCTAAGAGACCTCTAGTACGTTCGGTGTAGGTTGGATTTATGGTTATTTCCTGAGTTTCCTTTTTACGTCCAATACGGACAGCACCGACTGGACCTTTCCACGGAATGTCAGAAACAGAGAGGGCAAGCGACGCACCAATGACACCAAGTACGTCCGGATCGTCTTCTCCAATAGCTAGTACAGAGATTACAATTTGTACATCGTGTCGCATTAGTTGATTGAAGAGTGGTCGAATGGTGCGGTCTACGATTCGAGCTGAGAGAATTGCTTCGTCACTTGGACGGCCTTCTCGTCTCATAAAACGGCTACCGAGAATTGCTCCAGCAGCATAAAACTTTTCTTCGAACTCTACTGAGAGAGGAAAATAATTCATTCCTGCCTTTTCTCGGTTGCCCATAACTGCGGTGACGAGGATGGCTGTCTCACCGTACTTTAGTAGGACTGAACCATTGGCCTGCTCGGAAAGATCTGTGAATTCTGCGGTAAGAGTTTTGCCAACAAGCTCTAAAGAAAAAGATTGTGATTTCATATCACCTGAGAATAACAAAACGCGCGACAATCACCAAGTGACTGTCGCTCGTAATAACTATGTATTTATTCTGACACGTCTCTTTCAAAGGCTGCGCCTGTTAGAAGTGTTCCAGGGTCATCTGGGATAGTAGAAAAATATTTTAATACACCTCCAAGCAGAACTTTTGCACGATCTTCTTCTTCAATTAAAAAATCGCGGTTTTTAAAAGTGTTCAGCTGTTTCTGTATTGGTTCGGAGTGTCTTTTAAAATTCCTCTTGGGTCATTTGTGGGACGTGTCTTCCTTATCCACATTTTCTAAACTGTAAATATAAATCTTATAATTTAACTAACTATAACAAATCATCAGTGTCTGTGCCGACCACTTTGTTTGCCGATAACTTTGCCGAAGTCTTGCTTTTAGTTTGGGTCTTGCCAGTTTTGCGACCAGTATTTTTTCTAGCTTTGCGGTAACCGATAAGGAAACGATTCGGGTCATCATCCATATCAATGAAGTCATCAAGTACCGCGCGTAGTCCAGAAGATGAAGAGCGACCAAAAGTAATTGCTTCTACTTGGCAACCAAGACTTTTAACGTACTCAACACAAGGAATAAAGTCACCGTCACCTGTCGCCAAAACAACCGCGTCTACTTTATGAGCAAATTTAATTGCATCGACCGCCATACCAACATCCCAGTCAGCTTTCTTGGCTCCACCATAAAAAATTTGCAGGTCTTTGGTTTTAATTTCAATTCCCACTTTTTCCATTGCTTCAAAGAATGGTTGTTCATCACCACCTTCAGTATTAACTACATATGAAACTGCGCGAATAAGTTTTCTACCTTGCACAGCAGCTTCAACAACGGCGGCGAAGTTAACTTTTGATTTGTATAAATTTTTTGCACTGTGATACAAGTTTTGCGTATCAATGATTACTGCGACTCGTTGGTCGGGGTGTCGAATTACTCCCATATATTATTTTAATTAAATTATTGAATGAAGAAATGCTGCGAAGAGCATATTCTGAATTTATATCCCGATTTTTATCTCCTTGAGAAAATTGTTGGATAAATGTGTTCCTTCGTTTATATAAAACGTCTACTTGCTACCAGGCGGTCGTCACTCAACGAAAGACGATTATTCTCAGATTAGTTTGACTTGGGTACCCAAGGAATGAACGGGTCGATTGACTACCTGCTGATTACTAAGTAACTATACCCCGAAACAAATAATCGCTCCAGTGTGGAGCGATTATGGCGATTTATTTTAAAGTCGTGAAACGACTCATAAAATAGAATTACCCCTTTGTTGAAACTTACCGTTTAAGACCAAGTTTTTTAATGAGTGCTTCGTATCCCTTCCCATCTTTTCTTTGGAGATATTTCAGGTGCTTGCGGCGATCCGCTACCATCTGAAGTAGTCCGCGTCGTGAGTGAAAGTCTTTCTTATGCTTACGCAGGTGAGTAGACAGTTCTTCAATCTGACGGGTCAAGAGAGCTACTTGAGCTTCTGGTGAACCAGTGTCAGCGTCATGACGACGAGTGTTCTTAAGAGTATTTTCTTTGATTCGCTTTGATAACATAGTGTGTATTTGTTTACGCTACTAGCAGTGTAGATGTCCACTCATACAGTAGTAACTGTCGATGGCACCGCTTGGTGCGGAATAATAACCTGTGCGCCATTTTATAGAGTCATTATAATAACTCTTTGGGTCAAGGTTCTGCCCATCATAGCACAAATTAGTAAAAAATCAAGAGCCATATTTACAAACAATGTTCGTTTTCAAGTGTCGTGTAACAAGGCTCTAGGCTTGGTATACTAAGAATATAATGCAGCTTGTGAAACTAAAACGTCAATTTTTAGAGTACCTCGAAACCGAAAGAGGTAGGAGCGTGAAGACCATTGAGAATTATGATCGATACCTAGAACGGTTTATTGTTTTTACCAAAGTTAAGAACCCAAGTGACCTGACTGAAGAACAGGTGCTTGAGTTCAGGTTGTACCTCAACCGTCAGCCTGGAACTATGGTTGATGGACATATGGAGACGATGAAGCGTCGAACACAAAACTATTACCTGATTGCTCTTAGGGCTTTTTTGAAGTTTATACGTAAACGGAGTATTGAAACTCTCTCACCAGAACGTATTGAGTTGGTCAAGGTTCCCGAACGATCACTTGATCTAATCTCAGCGCAAGAATTAAAACGACTAACTAGTGCGCCAGACAAAAAGACACTTGAAGGAAAACGAGATAAAACAATTCTTGAACTGCTTATTTCCACTGGGCTTCGTGTGTCCGAATTATGCGGACTTTCAATTAGTGATGTTGATTTGTCTCGAAGTGAGTTTTCTATCCACGGGAAACGAGGCAAAATACGAGTTGTCTCTATTTCTGATAATGCTCGAACTACAATTCAAGATTATTTAAAACACCGCAAAGATATGGACACGGCTTTGTTTATTCGCTACGGAAGAAAGATGAATGATGGTGGTGATTTACGCCTTGCTCCACGTGCAGTCCAGCGTCTTTTAAAAAAGTATGCAACCCAGGCTGGTATTACTCGTAAAGTAACTCCACATGTAATTAGACATAGTTTAGCGACTAATCTTTTGAAAAATGGAGCCGACCTGCGTTCTGTTCAAGTATTACTTGGCCATGCTAATATTGGAACAACTCAGGTCTATACTCATGTGACGGATAAATACTTGAGAGAGGTACATAAAAAATTTCATGGAAAATAAAAGTATAGAGTTATTTCCAATCCACCGTGTATGGATACTGAGTATTTTTCTGGTCATACCCTTTGTTTTGGCTGTTGGTCTGTGGGACCACTTTTTTAATAATTCTGGCCTGCTCCCGTATCTTGGTATTTCTGCTATTTTCCTACCACTTTATGTCCTGGTTTTTGAAACGCCTCACATCATAGCTAGCTTTGTTGGTTTTGTAGACAAAGAATATGTGCGCCACTATCGCCGACATCTAGTGTTGGGTATCCCATTAATGGCAATAAGTTTTCTCTGTTTGGTTTGGTTTGATTTTACTATTGCAGTCGGCATATATTTGGCCGTAACTATGTATCACGTCATAAGGCAACAGACCGGTATCGCTCTAATGTTTGGTATTATGAAAAGTAAATGGCATTCTTACTGGAGTTGGTTTTTGGTAATTAACACGACAATAGTTTATATTTCGCTAATCTTACCAGGCATTATTACTAGTTTTATATCATCGTTCATTTTGATATTGGTGGTTATCACTCTTGTGTTGGCGCTAATTTGTAGCGGTGGGTTAATTTATCAAACTGATTCTAGACAAGGTATCTGTTACATACTCTTAACCATGGCTATGGTTGCCACTGGTTATTTAATGCTCTGGTTTGGTTACATCTTTTTAGCAGTTTTTGTTGTTCGATTTGTGCACGACATTACAGCTTTTTTGTTCTACATAACCCATGAAGTAAATCGTAATAAGGAGCAGATAAAAAATTCACTCTATAAAGCCGTTCCTCTAATACCCTTTTCTCTAATAATTATAGTACCGTTATTTGCTATTTTTATTGGTCTTCTTATACGAGAAAGTATTCCGAGTGCAGAAAACACTTTTGTAGTTCTTATGCTTTTTGGCTTCATCCACTATTACTTGGAGAGTATTATGTGGAAAAGTAGTTCACCCCACCGAAAACAGGTAAAAATAGTATAATAAAAACCTCATGGATAATATTAAAGTTAACAACATTACTATAATGACGATTCCAAAGTCGCTACTTCTCTGTGTTTTTCTGATATTGCCAATCCTACTGTGCATAGCGCTCGCAGATAAGTTTTATTTCAATTCTGCGCTGTTACCCTATGTTGGACTTAGTGCACTCTATTTACCAGTGTTTATTCTTGTTTTTGTTCTCCCTCATATCATCGCTAGTTTTTTTAGTTTTTTCGATCACGAGTACGTACATTATTACCGAAGGCATTTGTTTTTATATTTACCAGTACTCTTAATTGCCACAGCAGCCCTATTGTACACAAACTACATATTAGGCGTTATCTTCTTTTTACTTTACGACTTTTGGCATGGTGTAAAACAAAACGTTGGCATCTCGCTTATTTTGGGGGCCAGACCTGGTTGGCTACATAGAGCCTGGACACTTATTCCGTTTTTGGCCGGCGGAGTTGCTGTTGTTTACATAGTAAGACCAAGTGCGTACCCGGCTGAGTTTATTCCATACATTTCACCAGTTCTTTTTTTTGGAGCCATACTAATGGTTTTGTCGACGGCTGCCATGATGTGGAAGGCGTCTACAGCGGCTCGGTGGCATATCTTAGGTGTGTCAATGTTGTTTTTGTTTGGTTACTATTTTATTTTAGCTGGATATATATTTTTTGCCATCTTGGCGTTTAGGTTTACTCACGATGTGAGCGCGTTTGCCTTCTATGTTACTCATGACAATAATAGAAAAAAAGGAGGGAAAACTAATTGGTTTTATCGTTTGTTTGGGTCGATGCCGGTACCGACGCTCATACTTACTCCTTTACTAGCACTCGCCCTTGCATATGTAGTACGCACGGCTACAGATGGCTTGGCAATTGGTTACAGTATAGTGATACTGATTGCGATTTCTCATTTTTATCTAGAAGGTGTTATGTGGAAACGAGACTCTCCACATCGACAGTACGTGAAGGTGGTATAAAAAAGGCCGTGAGCTGCGCTCACGGCCTTTTTTATAAAGTAATTTCTTACCATTTACTCAGCAGAAGCTTAGTAAACTTCCAGAACCCTCGTAATACGATAATCAGTACTAGTAAGTAGATAGCTAGACGTGCTGTCCATAGTAGGAATATTCCGAAGAAGGCAGAAAGTCCAATTAAAGTTTCGGTGTAGGTGCCATGTAATTCTTTCCAAGCCTGTTCCCACTGACGTGATTCCTGGTCAACGTAGATTGGATTTGAACGGCTAATATTTACATTAAATTGCACAGCGTTCATCATTTCTTCCAGATCAGCCGCCTGTTGATAGAGTTGGTTAAGTCGAGCTGTGAGATTTATTTTTTGTTGTGTAAGAGTATTGATGTTATTTAGTTTCTGATTGATGGCTTGTGACAAGGTGGCAGCATCTTTATTCTCACGAGCAAAATCTGCAATTTCATCAAATTGTATTTCTGCAGAAGTGAGAGAACTTTGAACGCTGGAAAGCTGTTGCGCTAAGATGCTGGTCTGACTTTGTATTTGCTGCCGATGACGAGTGACAGATTCTGTGTTTCTAGTGACTTCCGCTCCACTAAAGTTGGTCAGAGTATCGAGCACCCTTTTAGCTTCAGTCTCATAGGCATATAATGTTGCTCGGCAATTATTTGTTGAGGTGTTGAGATACTTGAAATGGATTTGGGAATCCGCCTTTAGTGCAGAGAGGGCTCCGCACATTTCTTCAAACTGTTTCGTTCGTGCAGTAACTGAATATTCAGTTGTTTCGTAATTCTCTAAACCAGAAGTGTAACCGTGAGGAGATGGTTGTGGTGGATAGTATGAAGATTCGTCCTGCATCATCTTCATTTCGTTACCCATCGAAACACCCCTCTCAGAATTGATATTGAAAGATGGGGTGTTGTCCATTCCTTCTGACATACCCATAGAGTCCATCCCTGCAGAACTGCGAGAACTATTCATGGATGCTAATAATATGATCACGATAAAAAATGCTGCTAGAACAGCCAGGCCGATACCAATAAATTTAACAAATTTATTTTGTAATAGTGGGTGCATATAACTTAACTAATTAAAATTATTGTAGCATTTAAAAAGAGGCGCACTTTCTTTAGTAGTGCGCCTCTTTTTAATAAAGTTTCTCTGTTCTATTTATTTCCGTACATGTTTAGTATCGCATTTACTCCCGCTAAGTTTTGGGTCCACTCTATACTGGTGCGACTTCCTAGTTCAACAGTGATAGCGGGAATACCGATTGAGGCGAGCCAACCTTCGGCGTCACCGGTAATTTGATACGCGTCAAAAACTGGTACAGCGCCGTATTCGCCAGCTATTGAGTAGGCTTGCATTAAGGTAAGTGTTTCTGGAAGAATACCGTTTTCGCATTCAGAAGCATACACATTATTAGCTTTACTATGCCAAAAAATAACAGCTTCTGGCGTTACTGTCGTCACGTAGTTACGCAGTGTTTCTGCTTCTGGTTCAGAGAACGCGCTCGTCCCGGCACTTACTATTTCTCCCCGCCAGCTACTTTTTGGTGCCCACTTACAATCAAAGTTTCGGTTGAGGTCTACATCGTTAGCGTTAAAGCGGCCGATGCCGGAAGTGTGCATGCTGTTGTTAGGAATATCATTTGCTGTAAATCTCTCCTCTAGCCCAGTGGCTGCAAAAAGTCCATCAGGATTGAGATTGGGAATAATGTGGACTGTGACATTGTCAGGAACAGTGTCTGAATTATTTTTTAAGTGATCAATCGTTTCATAAGCAAGGAGGATACTGTTCCACTCATATCCTCCGTGCATACCACCGACAAATAGAATGTCTGTTTCACCGGTGCCATAAGTATAAGCTCGAATTGAACGCCCTTGTACTGAATTCCCTATCGTCCTCTCTGTTGAGGTTGGAGTTGGCGCGGCCGTTATAATTTCTTCTATAACCGGTTCTATTGGGATTGGGGCAACAGGCTCTTCGTCATTATCGAAGGTCATGAAGATAACACCTGTGAAAATAAGCAGGGTCACAACACCGATTAATACTTTTGTAGTTTGATTCATTGTTATTCAGCGTAGGTATTAAGAACAGCTTTGATACCTGCAATATTCTTGGTCCACTCAGTATTTTTATGGTCAGTCAGAAGAACGCTAATCGCTGGGATACCTTGGCCAGCCATCCAGTTCACCATGTCTCCAGTAATAGCGTACGCATTAAATTCTGCAGCAGCTGGATAACCGGCAGCTGTAGCAAATGTTTCGGCTAATTCTACTGAAGCTTTGCTTGGAGCTTTGTCACAGGCAGACGGATAGACCTTCCCTTCTGCACTAAACCAAACGATAGCTACATTAGGGTCGTTTGTTTCTATGTAATCTTGTAGCGCTTTAGCTTCTGGTTCTGAAAAAGCTTCGCTTCCCCCACTTACTTTTTGATCTCTCCAGACACCAGTGGCTGACCACTCACAGTCGAAGTTACGGTTAATGTCAACGTTGTTGGCGTTGAAGCGACCCTCTGTGCCAGACATTACTAATCCGTCAGGGTTGAGATTTGGAATAATAGTTAACGTCACGCTTTCTGGGATAGTGTCAGTATTTTCTTGGAAATAAGTCACAGCTTCTTCTGTCACAGCCGAAGTGTTCGGAGAATAACTACCATGAGTGCCTCCAACAAGAAGGATTTCATTTTCTCCAGTTCCGAAGTGATAGGCAACAATATCACTTCCGTTGACTGACTCACCGATAACACTATCGGCTCCACGTTCTTCAGTCATTATTTCTTGTATGGGTTCGAGGTCCTCTTCTGTAATTTCTGGAGTTTCTGTTATTACTTCAGTCTCGCTCTCTTGAACAACGACTACATTATCTTCTCCACTATTAAGCATTAAGTAACTTACTGCCCCTATTAATACTAGTGCCAAAACGGCAACAACGATATTTTTTGCATTCATATACTATTATTGTAGTCTAGTCTGAGTAACTTGACCAATATGGCCTGGATGAACGTTTTTAGTGACTATAAACACTGTCTAAAACCGTGATTTAAGTGTTATAAAACAACGTAGCAAAGGTCACTGTGTTTTTATATTTTCAACTTATGGGCCCTGTACCGAGAGCTCTTCTTCTGTGAAGTCTACCTTGGTAAGGGGTATGTTCCCTCCTTTTTGGACTTCACCAGAGATAATTTTCTGAGCGATTTTCTCTTCAACGACATCTTGCAATACTCGCTGCATAGGTCGAGCACCAAATTCTGGGTGATACCCTTTTTCAACCAAGATATCAAGTAAGTCATCGCTCACGGAAATCTCGTAACCACGTTCCTTCACTCGCTCGTAGAGCTCTCCTAACATCAGGCTGGCCACTTCAGTTTGTTGTTCGATATTTAGTGGCTCAAAAATAATTGTGCTGTCAAAACGGTTTATAAGCTCCGGGCGATAGATTCCCTCTTTTACAATATGATTAATAATCTCTTCTGATAAAGTAGGCAGTTCTTTTCGTTGTTGGACAGTTTTCAAAATGAGTTGGCTACCAGCGTTAGAGGTGGCGATGATTATTGTGTTACGTGCATTTACTTTGGTGCCGCGAGCATCAGTAAATATCCCTTCATCAAGTACTTGTAGAAATATATCATGGACAGCTTGGTTGGCCTTCTCTAATTCATCAAGCAGTAATACACAATATGGATGTTCTCGTAACATAGTTGGAAGAGTACCTGGTTTTTCATTATTTCCAATCAGCTTTTCTAGGGCGTCGGCTCCGCTGTATTCAGACATGTCGATACGCTGTATCTTTTCTTTTCCGCCGAAGAATAATTTTGCCAGAGCTTTTGCTGTTTCAGTTTTCCCAACTCCAGTTGGACCGAGGAAAAGAAAAGAACCAATTGGTTTTTCACTTGATTGAATACCGGCGCGAGCCCGGCGCATGGTGCGGGAAATAGCATTAAGGGCACTTCGCTGGCCTATTACCTGTTGGTGCAAATGGTCTGCCAGATGCAGAAGTAAGTCTCTTTCAGAATCCTGGATTGGTCCTGCAGGGATACCGGTCTTTTTACTAACGACTTCATATACAAAATCTTCGGTAATAATTACAAGGTTCTTTTGCTGTGCCTCAGTAGCCACATCAATAAGTAGTTGAATTGCTTTGTCCGGCATCACTCCCTCAACGATATATCTATCAGCCGAAGTGGTCACGGCGTGCAGCCCTGAGTAGGTGAATAGAGTCTGGTACTTAAATTCGTTTTGAAGAGCAATATTTTGTAAAATACGAGTAGTGGCCGGAAGGTCCAGACCGTCTATTAATATTTCGGAAAAACGGCGAACGAAGGCACCTAAGGTTTCTAGGTGGATATGGTATTCGCCAGGTGTCTCGGTCGCTATTATTTGCAGTTGTGGAAGTGCCAAGTACTGATCTAGTAGTTGTGGAACGAATACCCCCATGGTTTCCGCTTCGAGTATGAACGTACTTAAATTCTCTATTACAATAATGATGTTGCCAGCCTCGACCGCTTCTTCAAACATTTTTATGAGAGTCAGTTCTAGTTCGTGCTTTTCTTTGTGGGTGGCAAACAAACGGTTTGTATCTAGGACGATGATTTGCTTGCCGGCGATAGCGTCGAGAGATTTTCCTGCGCGCATGCGACGCGCAACCTCCATTACTAAATCAATCTTTCCCACTCCAGCCTCCCCCACAATCAGTACATTTGAAGCCTTGTCTCTAGCAAGGGATGACTCTATTTCCCTTATCTTTTCAGTGGCAAAAGTAGTATTTAAACTCAAGGTTGAAAAAACCGCACTGGTACGAATGTCCCGGGAAAATTTTTCCAGAAGGTAGGCTGTTCCGTATGACCATTCGCGTCCGATTCCCGTTGTCTGCGATAGATTATCTTTGCTCCACCAGCGCTGCATTCTTTTTTCTTGATGATAGGTACCCACCACCCAGCGCAGTGAGCCCAAGAAGATATTTGCTGTTACTCCAGAGTTTTTAATCAGTTTTTTAAAGTCCGTATCGTGCGCTAGAAGATATTTACCAAGGCCAATGAGGCTAAAAGTTTCATCCTCCGGCAGCATGACCATATTGGTTTTAATTGTACGCCGTGGCCCTCGTAAAAATTTATCCACCATCTCTGGTGCGATACCACTACGAATCAGTGTTAACGAACCAAATGGTGAGGCGCAAAAGGCAAATGTGACGTCGTTTGGTTGTTTAAGTACAGCTTCAGCCACATCGTAAGTCGCATCGTAAAATGGTTTTTCATCAAGTCCAATGATTGAGTTGAGTCCGCGAAAGTAGAAGCTGTTGTGATATGAGAAAGAAATCATTTGTTCCAACCAAATTGCACCAAAGATAAGAGACCCTCCTAATAGCTCCTGACTGTATTGTCCATCAAGTGTGAAGAGTGTTGTCACCGAACCTAGACCGCAAATTGCTACACCAGCAAAGCTTGCCTTGCGCAGGAAAGAAAGCTTTTTTCTACTCAACAAGGTTGTTAGCCGTATGGCTGGTTCGTATTGTTTAATGCTATCGGCGAGAGTGTTCATATATTATGTATGACTTAGGCGATGAGTAGCGTTATTCCAAATCCAAGCAGGGAAATAATAATCAAAGGAGCAGCTACCCAGAAAACATAGGTGGCTAGCCCTCCTAGTATTGTGATAAATAGACAAACCAAACCGATAAAGATTATTACTGTTCGGAGAGTAAAGCCGATGATTCGTGAGATGATGCCAACGATGATTACACCGGCAATGTCTTCAAGGTTCCAATTCATCTTCCTTTTTTCAACTATCCGTTTCCAGGGAGAGAACCATGAATTCATAAGTTGTGGTAGAGAGAAGAAATAAACTACAAACCACAGTAGGTTTAACCAAACATGAAAAATTTCTAGAAGACCACGTGAATAGTGCCAAATTAAATAGTGATGCACTATTGAGAGAAAGAACATGATGTTTTTATTATAACAAAAAACTAGTCAGGGTTATTCCAGCTGTCCGAAAAGAAATAAAAGCTTGAAAAGATTTTATACTTTTTACATACTGTTATGAGAAGAAAAATAAGGGATATATAATAATGGTTAAAATAACCGAACGATCATAGTTCCTGATTTAGGTGACGTGGTATACAAGTTTGTTGTAATAAAAGCCAGTTTATTTTGTCTGGAGAAATCGGCCTCTGAGATCGTATGCGCAAAGTTGCCGCACATATTATTGCGCAGGTGTTAAATAGAACTATTGTTTAGACAAACATATGCGGTAATAAACAATTTGTACCTCTGAACAGAGTGCTTATTAAAAGTAACAAATCTACGCTTAACCCGAGAGATTACTCGCTGTCATATAAAGCATACATTTGTAAAGTAAATTTATGGTTCATAATAGAAAAAGGGTTTAAACAGCTCCCGTCAGGGCTTTTTTTTATTTACAAAATAAAAAAAGCGTTGCGTCCTTTGGACGCAACGCTTTTTTCAAGATACGTAATTACGCAGCTGCTTCTTCGTCTGCTACTGGAGCTGTTTCTTCTGTTGTTTCTTCCGCAGTTTCCTCTGCGATTTCAGCAGCGGGAGCCTCTTCAACAGGAGCTGCTTCTTCTGACCGTTGTACATTTGCTGCAGCAGGACCTTTTGGACCTTCTTCAATTTCAAATGTAACAATGTCTCCCTCGTTAAGATCGTCAAATGCGATATCAACTAGAGCTGATGCGTGGAAGAATACATCCTTTTCCCCATCAACTGGCTTGATGAATCCGTAACCTTCACCACGCTTGCGAACGATTGAACCTTTCATATATATGTGTACTTTATTTCTTTTATAACTACAAAACATTACTTCGCCTGATCCATCTCTATTTGATCCTTCAAGAGGAGTTTCGTTTCGTAACAGCATTAAAGCATACCAGTATATAAATACAAGTGATTTATTAAGAAGTTTTATAACCTCATGCTTCTTACTATTGTTTAGATACCAAAAGACATCTCTCTGGCCCCGCGATATTAACTAAGATATAAAAGTTTCTTTTGTAGGGTATTTTCTATTTGAACCGCGTTCATATATTGGTAAGATATGAGTAAGACCAATTATATTTTCATCCGCAACAGCTTGGTTGAGTTTAGAAATACTAGAGTATCGGGTACCAGATGAATTATGGCCGCCTCGACAGGACCGATTACTCGTAAAAGAACTAGGATAATACCAACAACATGAACCACTCCAACACCAACAAAAATATTTTCTTTGATTGTGCGGTAGGCCTGACGACTAATTGCCCGAGCTTGTGTTAATTTATTAAGATCATCGTTCACCAGTACGATATCGGCCGCTTCCATTGCTGATTCTGTTCCACCTGCCCCCATGGCAACTCCGACACTAGCGGCCGCGAGAGCTGGAGCGTCATTTACGCCGTCACCAACCATGGCAACAAGACAGCCGTTTTTTTGTAACTCATCGACAATTCGGATCTTGTCTTCAGGTAAAAGCCCTGACCGAACTTCCGTAATAGAAAGTTCGTTAGCTGTTTTTTGGGCAGCTTCCTCATTGTCACCGGTCAGCATAATTATTCTTTTGACACCACTGGCCCTGAGAGATTCAATCGCTTCTTTTGCCTGCGGTCGAACTGTGGTAGTAACATGGAAGTGTCCCTTTATGATGCCGTCTGATGCCAAATACACAACAGTATCCGTTTCATCTTCATGTCCTGCGTCATGTACGATAATCTCGTTTTCTTCAAATAGAGCCCTATTACCAACCAGTATTGTCTTACCGTTTATAATCGCCCTTACTCCTCTACCGTTTATTACTTCAAACTGTTCAGTTTCAAGGTGTGAGACTCCTTCTTTTTCAGCATACTCTACTATTGCGTGAGCAAGTGGATGTCCTGATCTTCGGTCGGCGGCAGCGGCAAGTGAAATCAGTTCTCTTTTTGACATACTTTTGTCGTCTACGCTAACTTCATCAACTTGTAACTTACCAAGTGTTAAGGTTCCCGTTTTGTCAAAAACAAATGTGTCAGCCCTCGCTAAAGCTTCTAGATAGAGCCCTCCTTTTACTAAAATTCCCTCCCTAGCCGCTCGAGCGATGGCAGAAATCGTTACTAAGGGTGTTGCTAATCCAAGCTCCGCTGGCGAAGTAAATATCAGCAGTGCAATAATGAGCTTAATGTCCTGGGTATAAAAATAAACTACCAGAACGAAAATAAAAACTATCGGGATTAACCAAGTGGCAACTCGATCTGTGAATTTTTGAATAAGCGGTTCACGACTCCCGGCCTCTTCAACCAGGGATATAATGCGCGAGAAAACAGTGTTTTCTGTAAGTCGGGTTACCTTAATGTCTAAGGCTCCAGACTCAAGAATTGTCCCCGCGTATACTTCGCTACCAATCATTTTTTCTTGATGTACACTCTCACCCGTAATTGGAGCTTGATTGACAGCTCCTTCTCCCATGGCAACTTTACCGTCAACTGGTATCTTTTCGCCAGTGCGTACCAAAACAATATCTCCAATTTTTATCTCAGATAAATTGATAACAGTATGTTTCCCGTCACGTTTTATAGTCGCAACTTTGGGAACAGTACCAATAAGATCTCTAATCGAGGCACGAGCCTTCTCGCTGGAAACACTAGCTATATACTCAGCTATCAAGATAATCATTAGTACTACTGCACCAGCCAAGTACTCGCCTCCTAAAAGCGCAATTATTACAGCGATTGAAATAAATAGTTCGGTGCCGATTTTGCGTTCAGTAAATAATTCTACTAAGGCGTGCTTAGCAATTCCGTATAGGCCGAACAAAACAGCTGCTATAAGCAGGGGCAAGGTGACAAGTTTTAGTACAAAGAGAAGGATGGCGATACCAACCACTACAATAGCTACTAGCTCTTTTAGATGCTCCTTTGCAAAGATGAGTTTAAATAATGACATATAGGTGAAATATTACTACAGATTTTAAAGTAACCTAATTAAAAAAACTTTAGACATTATTTTATATTCTTTTGAATCCACTCCGAAGCTTCTGTCCAAGTGTGTACCCTGACTACTCCAGCAGGAAGTTGACCTTGATTCCAAGGGCGATCCATTAAAATAGCCATTAGCCCACTTTCAGCTGCGTCCGTTACGTTATGCAGCGCGTCGTCAATTAACGCCAATGCCCCGATATTCTTACATACAGGAGATTTACTTTGCCTTTTTTCAGACGGGTGTTTATTAACGAAGTGAATCGCCGAGAAGGTTTCTGGAAACCATTTATCAACCCAGTTTTGGGTAACTTGATCTAATGTGTCCCAACGGCTTGTCACTATCTGAAGGTCATATATTTTACTCAGTTCTAATATATTCGATTGAATATCATCAATGGGTTTGATGGTTTCTTGAAAAGTGCGACAAAAGTTTACAACACGGTCGACGAAAGTCTGATCATCGATACCATAGACTAGACCTAGGTCAAAAGTAGTGATATCACTGTATGCCACGTCAGTTCCGAAGTTTTCATTATGATGAACTAGAAAAGCTCGATTAAAATCAGCAACAACGTCATCAAAATCCACTGCTATTATGGGTTTTTTCATATTCATATTATGTTACTTAACCTACTATGTAGCAAGTCAGGTAACAGTTCATGGGCTATGCAAAATTTTTTTGTAGAGAAAGGCGTTCAGCAACCCTCTCTACCCTACTTCTTCCAATCCCTAACTACAAACTGATCTCTTTTGGAATCATGAACGATTTCAATTTTTTGGCGTTCGCGCCACTTAAATTCCTTAATTAGTTCCTTAGGGACGTTAATTGAATAACTGTGTGTACCAGTCTTTGTTAGTTTACGTGTATATTTCTTAATCATCTTTATACTCTAACATGACGTAAGGTCGGTCGTAATTACGACCGACCTTACGTCATGTATGTGTGCAGGACGATGTTGGAACTTTTTTAAGTAAGAAGTCTCAAAACCAGATACCAAATTAATATGTCAATAATAGGGATAATATGTTGTAAAATGTGGTCTACCTACCCTTTTACTGCATAAAACTAAAGTTCTTGTGTATAATTACTGTAATATGGGGGTCACAGAACATCTTACACTCACAAACCAAAAGCAGCGGTCACTAAGATATCTTGTTCTAGATGGACTGGTGCTCGCCACTATCCCGTTTGCCACCGCTCAGATGTATCTAGCACCTCTTTTTTTAATTTCTCCTCTCATTCCCTTCTTATTTTTTTGGCTATATGCAAAACCTTATAGAATTATAAATTTAGCATCGGGAAAATTTGGGTCATACACCCGTACTATATTTATATTTGCCGTGACCGTACCAATGATAATCTTGGGTGAGATATTTCCGTACGAGGCTTTGTTAGTCTCTACTGAACAAAGTAATATCCTATACGAACAGTATGGAATCTCTATTACTATCTATTTTATTTTAGCTCCAATTTTATACGCTCTTACTTTATTTGAATTTTTTGGACTACTCTTAATATTCTTTCACTATAAAAAAACAAAGAGTTTATCAGTTTTCTCTAATGGGTATAGAATCAGATTTGGCGAAGCTTTTTTATTCACACTTAACATCAGTGTTTTCATTTTTATATACATGCTCTACACATTGATGTTCACTAACCCTGACATGACATTTGAAGACAAGGTGAGTCTTAATTTCCTAGCGCTAATGGTTATATTACCCCTCATTATGCTTTACTACTGTCGACTGAAACCAGGAGGTTGTGAATGACTTGCTATATGACGACTTAATGATCAAAATCCCGGACATAGACTCAGAAGATTACGACAACAAAAAATACCTAGCGCGAGGGTCGGTATTTTTGTGTATCTGGCCGCCTGGGACGATGTTAGAACTTTTATGATTATAAAATATTTGCCAAACTCCTAAAAACACTACTCGGTTTCATATATTCTTTAGTGGCTTCAGAAATAAGAAACTCATCGTCAGCATCAAAATTATGTGAAGCGTCCGTCATGACACTATCAGCTTCCGGTCCGCATTCATCTTTTATCTGCACTGTAACCGGAACATGTTGGACCTTGTGTGCATAGAGAACTTGTATCCGGTGATTCCCTGCTTCAAGACGAAATTTCTTATTTTTTAAACCGACCCTCATTGTTAACGGGTCGCGAAGCCCTTCTTCCAAAATGTTCTTCCATAAAGTATCCAGATTAACCATGGTCCCATCCATCAAATCAGCCTGGGGAGATACGTCTCTACCCCAATATTTCCAAACCCAACTTATTGGTACAAGTTCTATAGCACCTTGTGAATACAGCGGATGTTTTTTCCAAGATTCTTTTATTTCCATATATACAACCAGTATACCAAACCAAGGACTCGAACTCTTTTAGGTTGCTAAATATAGCTAAAATTCGTTGCTAGCCGTCTGGAACGATGTTCGAACTTTTTGTATATAAAATGATAGTCCTTAATAAAAAGAAAGTCCGCCGGAGCAGACTCTCTGCGTGGCGGACGCCGTCATCGTTAGATAGGTTGTAGTTCCTCACTTGCTTTTCTTATTTCATAAAGAATGGCAGCAAAGATTGCCTCAGGTGAAGAACAGAGTTTAATAGCTTCTTTGGAAGTTACACCACAAGCTACGGGTTCGTACCAACTTCTCATTTTCCCATTGTTCCCTTCGTCATACTGTTCTTTACTATCATATGACGTCCAAGTAATTGCACCTGTGCTCGCACAATTAGCAATAGTTCTACGAACCACGATATATCCTGACGTTTTGTGACCGCCATGCTGCTCCACCCACTTAGCTTGTTCCAGCACCGCTTGTTGTTTCTCATAATCTTCCACCTTGTTTTGAGAAAGAAGGCCTGTTTTAACTAATTGGTCACGTAGTGATGGTGACAACATAAGTATTTTCTCCGTAATGTACAGATAAGCCAGTATTAGCTTTCTATTATTGAATAGCATACATATAGCTACACGTCAATAGCTATATGTAATGTCTAAGCACATCTGGCCCTTTTTTCATTATCATGAATAAATGTGCATCCCTATGACTCAAACAATAGAAGAGGAACGTTGGAGACGACTCAAACCAGTCACCAACAAAGAAATGTAGTTAGTAAACAGGAAAATGGGGTCAGTGACACCATTGTTTGAGTATTTGTTTGCTAGCCGTATGGGACGATGTTGGAACTTTTTACAAGTAACTTTTGAAGTATCAACTCGAAACAGGATAAATAACCTTAGTGCTAAAACAAAGTATTAGCAAAGGGTCGGCCGTTTGGTACAAGCACAGTATATCCATCACCAATCACGTATATTTTAGTGAGTTTGGATGAGCCACAGAACACCTTTAGAACCAACCTCCAACCATACTCTGGTCTATGCTGTTCCATTTGTCCTCCAAACAACTTTCTAGCAATAGTTTCTGTCGGTGCTTCGGCTTTTGGAAATGTAACAAGTTCGTTAGGCTCAGGTTTGGGGTGTTTAATTTGGAATGACTTTACTTCGTCACTGATGTTTGCATAATTATTTAAATCACCCACATTTCGGGGAAAACACGCTTCAAACTCAAAGATTAATGGTTGTAGTTTCTCTGCCGGGATTGGATTATCAAGTAAGATAATTTTTTCAGAGTGTAAGCGGTGATGAATGTACATTCCATACTGAAACTCGAGCTCTATTCGATCAATTTGAACATTACGTGCAGGGATAATTGCGACTTGACCAGAGACTTTCTGACAATTTTGTCCTCCAGAGTCAGTCGGACCAAGTCTAAACCCGATATTCTTAATCTTTTCTCTACGTATAAATGGATACACAAATTCGACAAAACAAATAAACACGACTGCTGGTATAAGGACATAGTAAATCATCTCAACCATGTCTTCAGTGAAGAATTCCATATTTTCTATAATATCATTCAATTAACAAAACTTCTTTTTTTGCTACCGATTCTGTACGTGATAAATAAGCCTCAAAATTGTTGCAAGCTGTCTGGTGCGATGTTGGAACTTTATATAAACAAAACAGCCCACAAACGAGTCGTGGGACTTACGTTTGTAGACTGGACTACTTAATAAATTTTCGGATCAGTGACAACCTCCTCAATCAAACCAATTTCAAGCGCTTCTTGAACAGACATCCATTCATTGTGATGCTGATTTCCGCGGTCCAATAATCTTTGCACATACTCTTTTTTGTGCGCTTCAGATATGGACTTCTTCCGAGATTTCGGAGTAAGCATATCTGTGTAGATGCCGGTCACCAACTTTTCAGTCTTAGTCACCTCAGCAAGGAGTTGACTTGTAACTTTTGATGTAGCTCGTCCAATCGGAAGATCAATTCCTCCCAGATTGCCTGAATGGATAAGGTAACGAGAGTACGGGAAACCTAGACGCTGTTTGCAGTGAAGCATAATGAGAGTAGCGGCCGAACCGCACTCACCAATTGCGATGCCGCGAACCGGTGCTGACATGAGTGTCTTCACAAGGTCACATAGTTCCAGAGCTGGATATAATTCCCCACCTCCACTACTGATCATAAGTGTGACTTCATCATCGGACTGAGTTTGTAGCTCCAACAATCGTGCGGATACTTCACTGATAGAGCTGTGGTTAATAGCTCCTTCCAGGACGACTGTTCTACGCTCCATCAAGCCTTCAAGGACTGAGTTTACTTTTAGTTCATCTGTCATTTCTGATCTCCAGGTACTTGTTGTTTAAACTGCTAACAGAATACAACTTTTTAAGTATATGTCAATAGTTACTTGTAATGTCTAAGCACATCTGGCCCTTTTTAGTAACATTCTAAGAATGTCAGTATCTATGGCTCAAACAGTACAAGAGGAACGTTGGAGACGACTCAAACCAGTCACCAACAAAGAAATGTAGTTAGTAAACAGGAAAATGGGGTCAGCCACCATTGTTTGAGTATTTGTTTGCTAGCCGTCTGGGACTCGAACTTTTTTATTGATAAGGTAGACTGGTAGTATGAAGATATACTCATGGAACATGAACGGGATTCGGGCGGTGCATCGAAAGGGGTTATTGTTGCCATTTCTAGCTGAGCATCAGCCGGATGTCCTTTGTATTCAAGAAACCAAGGCTAATCAAGACCAAGTTGACATAGATTTCCCTGATTATGAGGAATACTGGCATTCGGCTGAGAAAAAAGGCTATTCGGGCACGGCTATTTTCACCAAGCATTCACCAATCGAGGTAGTGAATGGACTACCCGATGACATTATAGAGAAATACCAACTCAAAGACGGATATGGCGATACTACCAAGGAAGGTCGTATAATTACTGCTGAATTTGAACCATTCTATATAAGTACGGTTTATACCCCCAACTCCAAGGAAGACTTGTCACGGATTCCGATGAGACAAAACTGGGACCCGGC
>JBLIOC010000005.1:0-40260 GCA_047639355.1 Minisyncoccia bacterium
GCATCGGTACTTCAACGGTAGTGTGTGTCGACACAGCAGGAGTTTCTGCCACATCTAGTTCTTGCGTGGTATCAAACTTAATCAACGAAACAGTCTACCACTTTGCTGTGTTCATTAAAGATGATGCAGGGAACTATTCAGTATCTTCCATACCGTTTGGTTCACCGGCTACACCAGCTGTTGTTAATAACGACCTAACTCTGTCCGACCATACTCTGGACCAAGTCTCTGATCAGTTCGATTTCATGAACAAAACAAATGAAGCTCTCTTCGCTTTCAAGATTACTCCAGACGGCAGTGGCGCTACCGTCACCGACCTTACTATCACTCTCTCTGGAGCCAAGAAGATAGATCCAAATGACTTCAGCGACCTACGTCTCTATCGCGACCACGATAGCGACGCAGCCTATGATGCAACTGATGAACAGGTGGGGGGAGCGGGTGTTATATCGCTTGTTGATGGAGATGGAGACATCGTCTTTAGTACCGACTTCATATCTACCACTACAGAAGACTACGTCCTCATAGCTGATTGGAATGCACCGCTAAATGGTTCGTTCTTAACTCTGAACTTAAATCAGTCAGACCTTACTTTAGTCAGTGGAGCAGTCTCTGGTTCAGTCACCAGTGTTCACCATAATCGTAACAACAAAAGAGGGGGCGGTAGTTCTGCAGCTGTCGGTGATACTGCACCGAGTGGGCGGGAAGTTCTTACTGGTGGTGGCAACGAAGGAGGAGAACAGATAGGTAGCGACCCTGACTTCAAGTTGCCGTCAGCCAATGCTGGTACATGGACTAGTGCGGCCAACGTCTATGATAAGACCGATGGAACATACGCCACTGACAACACTGGCACCACTGCTACTTTCACCAATCATGATTTTGTTATCAATAGTGGCAACACTATCAATGGTATTACCGTAAAGCTAGAAGTCTCTGGTACTACAGCCGCTGGTGATATAGATGTGGAGTTATCTTGGGACGGTGGCACTACTTGGACGGCTGTCAAAACTACCCCTACTTTAACTACCACCGATACGGTAGTGACGACCGGTGGCTCGAGTGACACTTGGGGCCGTGCTTGGACTCCGGGTGAGTTTAGCAATGCTAACTTCTCCGTCCGCTTAACTGGTAATCCATCAGCTAATACCATTCAGGTTGATGCTATACAGGTACAGGTACATCACCAGGCTGGAGGTGGTGGAGCCGGTGGGGGCGGGGCGATTTAGGATATGTGTACTGTGCACAAGTGAGCTGGTTTAGATATAAATTTATCACCAAATACTGCTATAATTCACTAATAACAAGAAATTTATTAACAAGACACAAACAAATAACTCTATGATTAATTTTTATTCACAAAAACATTTAAGCCAGGCGGCGGTCTATGCACTCGGTACTAGTTTTGCTGTATTGGCATCAATGGCTACGGTCTTCTTTGTGGCAGAACCTGCTATAAGTTATGGCCAGACTGATGTGTTTACCATTAAACAGACTATTACCGGGGAAAGTTCATTCAAAGTTACTGCACCAGATGTAACAATGGCTGGTAGTATAAGTGGTCTTACAGGAGGTAACGCAACTGGTACAACGCAGTTTGTAGTACTAACTAACAGTTCTGCTGGTTATAGTGTAACCATCGATTTCTTCAACAACGCAGGAGCTCAAGCTATGTTGGGTGATACATCTGCCAGTCAGTCAATTGTTGACTACGTCGGATCCACTATGCAGCCTGAATACGACTTCACAACTACCGCTTCAGCACAGCTAGCTTACACTGTTACCGCCTCATCCTCAGATGACTTAGATGCATCATTTCTTGATAATGGTGCCGCCTGTGGTTCTGGTGGAAGTGGAATGAACGGACGATGTTGGATGGCACCATCAACAACAGACTTTATGATTATGGACACAACTGCGGCTGAGCTTGCAGGAGCCACCTCGACTATTACGTTTAAAGTGCATGTACCAAACTCAGCTTCTCCAGCGCTAACGGCTGATACATACACAGCCACAGCCACTTTGACACTCATAACGAAGTAACACCTCCTCTAGACGGTATCACCTGGACAGCCTGCTCCGCATAAGGTAACCTGAGTCGATATTATGATTGCTATTATATCAAATAAAATTGTTCTAACGTGTCTTGTTATATTGCTAGCTACACCCCTCACTGGAGGGGTGTTTGCGCAAACTCCTACTAAAGCTGATGAATTATCGACCACTACTGAACTAGTGTTACCGGATGATTCTTCCACCGATAAAGAATTGTGGTATCGCTCCGAATTAATTTCGGGAAACAATATTGAAGTGGGAGACTTTGTGGTTGGTCCGGGTCGGTCTGAGATTGAACTTAGTCCGGGTGATACTGTTATTAAAGAAATAACGGTCACTAATCGAATTAGCGACAATCGTACATTCAAACTTGAGATTGAAGATATTTCTGGAAGTAGTGATGGAAGTAGTGCTGTTTCCTTGACGGGAAAGGAGCGCGGTCCGTACAGTATCCGAGACTATATTTCTTTTCCAGAAGATAGTTTTGAATTGAAGCTTGGAGAGCGAGCTCGTATCCCGGTCACTATTTCTGTGCCTCCTGATGCTGAACCAGGGGGTTTTTACGGCAGTGTGCTGGTATCAACCGTACAAAACTCCGATAGTGACAACGTTGCCGCTCCTCGTTCTCCAGTTATAGCACGTGTTGGCTCCCTGTTCTTTTTGACAGTTAAGGGGGATGCTGTTAAAGAGGGGGAAACTTTAGGTGTCTCGTTAATTAATGGTTCTTGGTGGTATGAGCGTGGCCCAATCGAGTTGGGGATTTTATATGAAAATACCGGTTCAGTGCACGTTAATCCCTACGGTGAATTAGCAATTACAAATATGTTTGGTGAAGAGGTAGGCTTTATCGAGCTTGAACCATGGTTTGTTTTGCCGACTTCACTTCGCATACGTGAGGTTACTTGGGATAGAGAGTTTTTGCTTGGTCGCTACACAGTCAAAGTTAAGATTAATCGTGGCTACGAAGATGTTGTCGATGAAGTGTCAGTGGCCTTTTGGGTTTTACCATGGAAGATTGTCGGAGGATTGTTCTTTATTTTGTTCATTATTATATTCAGTTTTAGAGCCTTTTTCCGCACGTTTGAATTTAAGCGGAAAGGGGATTAAATATGTGGTCAGCACATTTTATACAAACTATCACTTACTCGTGTATTGCTACTACGGCGATTCTCCTGCTACTTAATGTTAGTAGTGCACAAGTACGTACCAGTTCGAATTATCAATTACAGAGTGACAGTATTAACGTCGGCGGAGGATTTTCTAGCTCTACTTCGTACGTTCAAGAGAGTACGGTTGGAGAAATTGCCACTGGTCCTTCGGACAGTGCTTCATATTCGCTCCGTGCGGGGTACCAGCAAATGCAAGAGGTGTATCTTAGTCTAACTTCTACTGGAGATGTTGTGATGTCGCCATCTTTGCCAGGTATAACTGGTGGAACCTCAAACGGATCTACTACATTTACTGTAATAACCGATAGTCCATCGGGGTATCGGCTAACAATTGAAGCTGAAAATAATCCGGCCATGCAAAGTGGAGCTAACACGATTGCCGACTACGACGCCGGACTAGATCCAGATTTTTCATTTGTAACAGGTGGCTTTGATGCTCATTTAGGCTTTTCTCCTGATGGAATAGATATAGTACAAGCTTTTCTTGATAATGATGTAGGAGTTACGTGTAATGTGGGTAGCTCAAATACCAGCTTAGCTTGTTGGGATGGTTTGAGCACGACTGCAGCAGTAATGGCTGAGGGGAGTGGGTCGAATCATCCAAATGGTGCTACAACTACCGTTAATTTTAGGGTTGGAATAGGTAGTTCCGCCGGAGTCATAGCGGATGTGTATACAGCTACGACAACTGTGACTGCTTTACCGCTATAATAAGTAAGATGAAGTATATTTTTCTTTACGTCTCATTTTTATTATTGAGCGCTAATACACTGTTTGCTCAAGTTGCTACCGAGTTTCCTATTAGGATTCTAGGTGGCACCGATACTAATCCACCGACCACTCCAGTTCTTCTAACTATAGAACCAGCCGCCCCAACTCAAATTGACATTAGTTGGTCAGTATCAACTGATAATTTATTAGTGGCCGGTTACTCAGTTTTGCGTGACGGTACGCCAATCGCAACTACTACGCTTTTAAGTTACTCTGACACTGGATTAGTAGCTTCAACAACCTATGCGTATGTGGTTCGGGCATTTGACCCATCGCTAAATTATTCGACTACTTCAAATAGTTTAGCTACTACAACGCCAGATTTTCCAGATCCTCCGCTGGTACCAACTACGACCAGTGAAAGAGAGGGAGGAACAGTTTCGAGAATTGTGGTTAAAGATTTTCACCTTAATGAAGGAGTTTCAACTTCGAGCATACATCTGGACACTGTTCAGCCAGCAAGGGTTGAGGTTCGGTGGGGAAGGACAGCCTCCTATGAGTTGGGTTATGTAGTTAGTAGTATCTATCGCAAAGAGCATGCAATTTTATTAACTGACCTCGAGCCAGGTACTACATATGAATATCAAGTAATTGGGTACACCCCGTACGGAAAGCAGTCAATTATTCGCTCTGGTGATTTTACAACACAACGTGAATCATTGTCGGTAAGTCCGGTAAACGTCAGCCACTTTCAAGCGGTAAAAAATGGGGATGATATTGACTTGAGTTGGAAACTGCCACTAGATGATACTATTTCGAACGTTAGGATTGTGCGCAGTCACTTGGGTTTCCCTGAGCATCCTCAGGACGGTGCTGTTCTGTACCAGGGTTTAAAAGAAGTTTTTCGTGACGAAGATATTTTGTCACAATATTCTCCTGTTTATTACACTGCTTTCGTTTACGATAGTGAGGGAAATGTATCTTCAGGAGCAGTAGTGTTGGTGTACTCTACTCAGTCTGCGGATGACGAAGGAGTTAATTCCGGTACCATCCTGCCAATTCCAAATCCGCCGATAGTTGTAACCGGAGCGACTACCAGTATCAACCTTGACCGAGTTACTGTCGAGATGAAAATGCCCCAACCTTCTGATATCGCTATCACTCAAAGACATAATAGCTATTCATTATTAAATACTGATATTACGCTGGCCAGTGAGCAAGCATTTTTGATATCAATACCACGCACTACTATTGCTGGGAATTTAAAATCAATCATTGTTACTTTACTTGATCCGACAAATAACAAAAAAGCCTATTCATACCTATTGCGTATAAATCAAGACCAAACTGCGTATAGTGCCACTGTTCCAGCCTTTTTAGTGGAGGGTCGTTCTCAAATCAAAGTGGAAATTTATGATTTTGAAGCCTTTGTGGTAGTTACTTACCAGACACCTTTATCGTTTGCTTATTCCCTCAACAGTAGAGCCAAAGAGGTGATGTTTCCGGACTCTATATATAATAACTACATATTGTGGTCGATGGTGCCCTTGTCCCTTATTGTGTTACTCATACTGATTTTCCTATCACATCGTGGCCAGGTGAGGATAACGGCCGGTAAAAAAATCTGATTCCTTGTATAGTAAGAGAAGTTAATAATTTGTATATTTTATATGATACGTGTAGCAATTAATGGGTTTGGAAGAATTGGTCGAACATTTATGCGCTCGGCTTTCGGCAATCCAGACTTCGAGATAGTCGCAATAAATGATCTAGGTAGTTTGGAAAACCTCGCCTATTTATTGCAGTACGATTCCGTATATGGGCGCAGTCCATTTCCGGTTGAGATTACAGACGGAAAGCTTATGGTAGGAGGAAAAGAAATTGCTTTTGTTCAAGAGCGAGATCCTGAGAAATTACCATGGGGCGATATGAATATCGATATTGTCGTCGAGTCGACTGGGTTTTTCGCGTCTTTTGAAGGGTCTAAAAAACACCTCACTGCAGGAGCTAAACGTGTGGTTATTTCTGCTCCGGTTAAAGACGAGCCAGAGGCTGCGGGAGTAAGAGGTGTCACAATCCTTATGGGTGTTAATCATGAAGAGTTGGCAACTTGCGATATTTCGTCTAACGCTTCTTGCACTACTAATGCAATCAGTCCACTAATTGCGATTCTCAAAGAAACCATCGGTATTGAGAAAGCTATTCTTAACACTGTTCACGCTTACACGGCGACACAGTCATTAGTTGATAGTCCCACTAAAGGTGACTTGAGGAAGGGTAGAGCAGCAGCGCTCAATATAGTTCCGTCATCTACCGGGGCTGCAATCGCTACCACTAAAGTGCATACAGAATTCGAAGGTAAATTTGACGGTATCGCGATGCGAGTTCCAGTACCAGTTGGGTCTATTGTTGATGTAACATTTATTGCATCACGTGAGACAACTGTTGAGGAGGTGAATGAAGTACTGAAAAAAGCCGCTGGTGAAGATCGTTGGAAGAATATTTTTTCTGCTACTACCGAACCAATTGTTTCTTCAGACATCATAGGTTCCCATGTTGGTTCGCTCGCAGATTTATCTTTTACTAGAGTTGTAGGAGGTAACTTGGTTAAAGTGCTTGGTTGGTATGATAATGAAACAAGTTACACACAGACTTTAGTTGAACATGTGGTTGCCGTTGCTTCACACATCGAATAACAAACTAAGTAAATCTCACCATGACTATTCATTTGGCAGCAGATCATGCAGGCTTCGACCGTAAGCAGGCGATTTCTGTATGGTTAACCAGTGAGGGGTATCAAGTAATTGATCACGGAGCGACAGTACTTAGTCCGGAAGATGATTTCCCAGATTTTATCGCAGAGGCAGCAGCTGCTGTTAGTAAGACGCCAGCAACTGCCAGGGCAATTATTTTTGGCGGTTCTGGTCAGGGTGAAGCGATGGTTGCCAATCGTTATTCTCAAGTTCGAGCTACAGTCTATTATGGTGGAGAGGAGACCATTCCAGCTCTTTCACGCCAGCATAATGATGCGAATGTCCTGTCTATTGGAGCTCGTTTTGTTGATGTTGATACAGCCAAACGAGTGATTTGGGACTGGCTACATACAGCGCCACTAATAGAAAAAAAATACTCTAGACGAAATCAAAAAATTGAAGCTATCACCAAAAAATTACATTCATGAACTACTCTCCAATTGTGCCCGCTATTATTCCTTCTTCCTGTGACGAAGTTCTAAAATTTGCCGACCTCTTGTCATTTTCACGAGAACTTCAGCTAGACTTAGTTGACGGAAAGTTTGTGGAAGCTGCATCGTGGCCATATGTACCAATTGGAGACCCGATGTCAGTTAAGTCGCAGCTTGATGCCTATACTTTGGAAGTCGACCTGATGGTAATCGACCCTATAACGGCAGCGGCTGAATGGATTAAGGCAGGAGCGGATATGTTGGTTTTTCATATTGAAACTTTAGGTATAGAAAGTTTTAAAGCCTTCGCTGACGATACAAATGTGTCAGTTGGCGTTAGTGCTCACGGAGACACATCTCTAGACAAGTTAAGTGAGTACATTGAACATGCAGACTACATTCAACTGATGGGTATTTATGAAATTGGAGCTCAAGGTCTACCATTTGATAAATTAGTACTAGGGAAGATTACTGAGTTAAAACGTCGCTTTCCAAGTAAATCAATTACTATCGACGGCAGTGTAAATGCTGACACAATTACTCGACTCAAAGAAGCCGGGGCAGACCGATTTATCTGCGGTTCTGCTATATCACTTCAGCCAGACCCTGAAGCTGCCTATGCAACTTTGTCATCACTTATTAACGGGTAACGTTTCCGTATTGATAACGTGGTTGTTATACTTCTAGTATCTTATGCAGTACATCACAACAGAAGAAGTTAGAGCTCTTGAGCTTAAGGCAAATACAATTCGCCAGAGTGTAATTGAAATGCTGGTTGAAGCAGGGAGTGGTCACACTGCTGGCCCTCTTGGTATGGCCGACATACTTACACTACTTTATTTTGGTACCATCAACCATGATCCTAAAAACCCTGACTGGGAAGAACGTGATAGAGTCATTCTATCCAACGGCCACATTTGCCCAGTTCTATATTCCACATTGGCACACGCTGGTTATTTTCCAGTTGAAGAGTTGTTAACATTGCGTAAACTCGGCTCACGTCTGCAAGGACACCCACATCGAAGTGCTCTGCCTGGAATAGAAACAAGTTCTGGTCCTCTTGGTTCTGGACTTTCGCAAGCGGTCGGTATGGCGTTAGTTGAACGAATAGACAATCCTTACTCTTCTAAGTTTTTCTATTGTCTCACTGGGGACGGAGAGTTGAATGAAGGGCAGATTTGGGAGGCGATGCTATTAGCAGGAAAAGAAAAACTCAATAATTTAATTGTAATTGTTGACCGGAATGGCATTCAGATTGATGGTTACACAAAAGACGTTATGCCTCTCGAACCTTTGGCTGAGAAATTCGAGTCATTTAACTTTGATGTTCAGGAGGTTGATGGTCACAACATACGTGCTGTTAATGATGCTATTGGCAAGGCTCAGGCTGTTTATGGTCAACCATCTGTCATTATTTCTCACACAATAGCATCAAAAGGAGTAGATGTATTTGAACGCGACTTCCGTTGGCATGGCAACCCACCAGGGAAGGGACCAGAAGATCGTGTAACAAAGGAAGAACAGGCGGAAGTCGCGCTCCGTAAACTCCGCACTTTAGCCGGAACCATCGAGGCTCAAGATATTTCATAATATGTTTGCAGATAATCTACAACCAAATCTTTCTTCCGACACAGTTGAAAAAGTACCGACCCGAAATGGGTACGGTGAGGGGTTATTAAAAGCCGGAAAACGTGACGAGAGAATAGTCGCACTATGTTGCGACCTTACCGAATCAACTAAGACCCACTTATTTGCCAAAGCTTTCCCGGAACGTTTTATACAAATGGGCATCGCAGAGCAAAGTATGGCGTCTGTCGGTTCTGGTATGGCTGCAATGGGCAAGGTTCCATTTATCGCTTCTTACGCCATGTTTTCTCCAGGAAGAAGCTGGGAACAAATTAGAACCACCATTGCCTACAATAATAGTAATGTAAAAATTGTCGGAGCTCACGCTGGTATTTCAGTTGGACCAGATGGTGCAACTCACCAAGCTCTCGAAGATATTGCCATTGTACGTGTGATTCCAAATATGGTTGTAATCGCCCCAGCTGACGTTCATGAGGCCCGCAAGGCCACTCTAGCAGCCGCTAAATACGAAGGTCCTGTCTACCTTCGTATTGGGCGCAGTGCCACGCCAGTTGTTACCACTCCAGAAACCCCGTTTGAAATTGGTAAAGCTATGCGCATGTATTCGCGAGACGAATCACATGAACAGAAGATTGGTATCGTTGTGACGGGTTCACTTTTATTTAATACTTTAATGGCAGCTGAAGAATTACAGCGGACAGGTATTGGCGTTTCAGTACTTCATATGCCAACTATAAAACCGCTTGATGGTGAGGCTCTTGAGGCTTTTGCTGCCGAACATGATGCTTTGGTAACAGTTGAAGAACATCAGGTAATAGGAGGTTTGGGTGGAGCTGTTGCTGAGCATCTTTCCGAAACAGTGCCGACAAAAATAATTCGAGTTGGTATCCTAGATCGATTTGGTGAATCAGGTGAACCGGAACAATTAATTGAACACTTTGGCCTTGATACTAAGGGAATTGTATCTGCTGCTCAGAAAGTGATTTCTTAAAATATGGAACTACCAACCCTTTGGCAAGATTGGGTCATTATGATTGGTCAATTTCTCTTTTTTGTAGCGCTGTTACCGTCAATTTTTAGTGATGATAAACCAAATCGCTGGTCCAGTTTCATATCTGGACTAGTCATAGCGATATTTAGCTTCACTTTTTGGACCATTGGTTTATTTTGGAGTGCGTTCACTTCAGTTTTAGTTTCTGTGGCGTGGTTCATACTGTTTATTCAGAAACAGAAATAGTTTTGTTGTAGTAAGTTTAATAAAAACACCTCGAGGTGTTTTTATTAAAACTCTAAACTGTCTTAAGAAAGGAACAGGTGGTTATGTCGAATCTAGTGAAGCGTCTACATACGGAAGACGGGTCTGGTTTGTTTTTGGGGTTTCCTGCAGCCCGCCAAGTCGACCCTGTTTAGTAGTTCAGTGTGTTCTATCAATCTTCGCTAGGGCAGGCACAGATTGAGAACCAGGTTTGTGATAGAAACTACTATTATAGTTTGGCCCTGGTTGTTCTAGCAATTTGCCCTAGGGCAGGGTCAAATTGAGAACTAAATTCACAATACACCCTTCGGGTGTTTGTTCATTTAATCCCTTGGGGGTCGAAATATTGAGTGAATAAAGGAACGTAGTGACTATTGTGAACTTATGTCGGAATTTGTTCTGCCCTTGGGCAAATTTTGACCCTAAGCGTCTGCATATTTTCGCAATATGCCCTTTGGGTATTTGCTCAAACAATTTTACTCGCAACGTAATCTTCTGGTCGATTTTCTAGGTGCTTAAGTAGTTCTTCACGTGGTAGTAGGCCCGCTTGGGCACCTATGTGCTGGACTACGTTCATTGAATTGACTGGTCCCCAAGATAAGGCTTCAGCTGGTTCTTTTCCGAGAATAATAGCAGCTGTAAAGGTGGAAGAGAACGAGTCTCCAGCACCAGTGCGGTCGACTGGAGGAGCTGGATCTGGATACATTGGCAGGTGCCAGGCCTGGTCGTCAGTATCAACTGTGTACGCTCCTTTAGGACCGTCGGTGACAACTGGAATGGTAGGACCTAATTCTCTAATTCCTCGAATAAGGGTTGGTATATGTTGTTCGGCTGAACCTAGAATCTCCTGAGCCTCTTCCTTGTTACAGAAGAAGATTTCAGAGTTTTCGTAAATATCGCTAATCGCTTCGTGCCCAACTTTTATTTGAAACGTTCCTGGCTGAAAAGCTAATTTAGTTTCGTTATTTTTTACGTACTCGGCAATTTCGTGGTGATACGGAATACCGTGTTCTCCAACTGATGAGAAGTAAAAGAATTTCGGAGCAACGGGAAAGTCTGGGAGTGAATAAGGATAATGTTCATGATTGATTAGAATGGTACGTTCCGGTCCATAACGTAGTACATAATGGTAGTTAGTGTTCTTGTCCTCGTGAACTTTGACAAAGTCAGTGTGAATTCCTTCGTTACGAAGTGCTTCCAAACATTCTTTTCCAAATTTATCGTGTCCTAAGTTTGTAACAAGTGCTGTCTCTAAACCAAGTCGATGGGCTGAAACTGCAGCGTTTGGTGAATTTCCAACTGCAGGTACAACTACAACATTGTCGTAAGGTAACTTGCCTCCAAAGGGCATGTGTAAGGTTTTTTTACCGGTATCAAGGTCGACTGATACATCAGATTGGTCTTTACTTAATTGAATAAATGCATCTATGAGAATATCGCCAATGGCGACAAAATCGTATTGTTGTGACATATATTGAAAGTATAACATTGAGTCAGGCATAGATTTAGAATAATAGGGGAGTACCTACAATGGTTTGCTTTTTGTAAATTTGTGCTAGTCTATTATTCATGACAATCACATTACCAGTCACTCTGCGTGACGGATCTAAAAAAGTATATTCATTACGAGCTAATGGCGGTGTGCCTGCTGTGGTGTATGGCCCAAAACAAGAACCACTTTCTATTTCTTTAGAAGGGAAATCTTTTGGTAAGATTCTCAAAGAAGCTGGGGAGTCGACCTTTGTTGAACTTACAGGACTAGAGGAATCAATCGAGGTTCTAATTAAAAAGGTTGAGTTTAATCCTGTGAAGCAACAAGTACTCCACGTTGATTTCTATGCAGTTGAACGAGGGAAAGAAATGACTACTACTGTAGCATTAGAATTCATCGGGGAGGCGCCGGTAGAAAAATCTGGAGCTGGATCAGTAACTAAAGTACTTCATGAAATTGAGGTGACTTGTATGCCAAGAGACTTACCTTCACATATTGATGTTGATATTAGCGTATTGGCTTCAGTCGAAGATAAGATTCATATTGGTGACCTAAAGGTGCCTAAAGGAGTCACTATCGAAGTTGATGTAGAAGACTCTGTAGCAGTGGTCAGTGCAGCTCGAACGCATGACGAACCAGAGGATGAGAAAGCGACTGAAATTGATATGGACGCTATTGAGGTTGAGCAAAAAGGAAAGGATGAAACTGAAGAGGGAAAAACTGAATAGGTCTGCACTAATTACAGATTCTGATATAATACCGGGTATGAAACGAACGCTCATAGCCGGTATTTTGGTAGTCATTTTTTTAATGCCGCCTACTTCTGTGTTTGGCGAAACTGACACGGAGAGAAGGAAGCGACTGGAGACAGAGCTCCAAAATGTTGAAAGGCAAATTTTAACCCAACAACGCCTGGTTGAAGATAAGCAGCAAGAGAGACAATCTCTCGAACGGGATATCTCGATTATTGAGAGCGAGATTAAAAAGGCCCACCTTGGCATCCAAGCTCGTGCTGTATCTATTGAACAGTTATCTAGTCAGATAGGAGAGAAGGGGGAAGTGCTTGATATTTTGGCAGAACGTCTGAACAGACAACAGGCCTCCTTAGCTGATCTGGTTAGAAAGTCGGCTCTTGTTGAAGAGTATTCATTAGTAGAAGTGATGTTAAGTAAACAGAGTTTTTCTGAGTTCTTTACTGACATCGCTACCTATCAGTCAATCAAGGAATCTTTAAATGAATCAATGGCAGTTTTGCATGGTATTCGTCGTGACACAGTTGAACAAAAGAACGAGCTTGAAAACAAGCAGGGCACTGAGGCTGAGATGAAACGTATTCAGGAACTACAGAAGAAAGAAATTGAAGTCAAAGAACGAGAAAAAGGACAGATTTTAACAGTCACTAAAGGTGAGGAAGAAGCTTATCAGTCTTTACTTGATTCACAGAGGAAGACGGCTTCCCAGCTACGAAATGCACTTTTTCAATTGTTGGGCGGTGGTGGTGGTATTCCGTTTCCGGAAGCTGTCCGTTTGGCAGAGTATGCTGCCCGGGTGGCGGGAGTAGATGCGGCTCTTATTCTGGCTATTCTTGAACAGGAAACCAATATTGGATCCAATCTAGGTAGTTGTCTTTTCACAGATAATCGAAGCAGTCGACCGATTATGCACCCTGACCGTGATGAACCAGTCTTTTTGGCGATAGCTAAAGCTCTTGGTTTTGATGCTTATTCAAGAACTGTGTCATGTCCTATTATCCAGAACGGTAGTCGAGTCGGTTGGGGAGGGGCAATGGGCCCTTCACAGTTTATCCCGTCGACTTGGGCTATTTATGGAGGAATTGTTAATAACGGTAATGGTTGGGAATATTCTCAATCATCCGATGCGATCCGTCGTATCAATGGTGGGTCTGGTCCATCGAGTCCATTTAATAATCAAGACGCTTTTATCGCTACAGCACTTTTGTTACGTGACAATGGCGCCAACGGTTCTTATGCTGGTGATAGATTGGCAGCCCTTCGTTATTACGCCGGCTGGGGCGGCGCTTCGAATCCGGCTAATGGCTTCTATGGTGATCAGGTAATGAACCGAAAGTCACGTTTGGCACAAGAGATTCAAATTTTAAGTAATTAGAGGTTGCCAAAACTACAACATCTGCTATAGTGTGCGTCACATATGAAAGCTGAAATTCACCCAGAAAACTACCGCATGGTAATCTTTCACGACAACTCAAGCAATGAGCGTGTCTTGATTGGATCAACTATTGAAACAACTGACACTGACAAGTGGACAGACGGTAACGAATACCCATTAGCAAAAGTTGACGTAACAAGCGCATCCCATCCGTTCTATACTGGACAAGAGAAGGTAATGGACATGGCTGGCCGTGTTGAAAGATTCAAAACTCGAGCCGGCAAGGTCGCTAAAAAGAAAACAAAGGCTTAGTTTAAAAACAGCAACGTGTCAGGTGCTCCACTCATGACACGTTGCTTTTTTTTGTGACTTGCTCAATGACGGTAACGTTTCATTGTTCCTGACTCATTCGCCCTTGGTTGCCACATCCTCTCCGCACAGTAGCTGTATACCGTTTCGATATTTTCCAGACTTAAAATATCTTAAAGGGTCGTGAGAAGTTCCGCTTCTCACCCACACAGTCATTATTGCTCTCACTGCGAGTAATGAAACATTAGAAGCTTTTTTAACCTTTGTAAAAAAGCAAAAATCCAGTAATATTGACCAACATGGAATTTGATATCGAAAAATTAAAAGAATTCAAAGAAAATCACAAAACGCAATTTTTAGCGACCCAGTTTGATAGTGAGTTAGAAAAATTACGTGAGGCAGAAGAGCTGTCTGATAGTGACCCAGAAATGGCGGAGCTGGCCAAAGAGGAGATTGAAACCCTCACTGCTCAGCTGAAGGGTCAATTTTCTGAAATGGAGAAAATTGTTGAATCTGACAAAGAAGAGGAAGTAAGACCGTACGGAGTGATGCTTGAAGTTCGTGCTGGAGCTGGTGGGGACGAAGCATCACTCTTTGCTGCTGAACTAGCTGGTATGTATCTTAAATATGCTGAGTTAAATAAATGGCCAACTTCGCGCGCACATGTTTCGGCTACGGAAGCCGGTGGATACAAAGAAGCCGCTTTTGAAATATTAGGGAAAAATGTCTACGAACACTTAAGATACGAAACTGGCGTACATCGTGTGCAACGTATACCGGCGACGGAGAAGCAGGGAAGGATTCACACCTCGACCGCTTCTGTTGCTATTCTCCCGATGCGTAAAAAATCAACCATTGAAATCAATCCGGGGGATATTGATATGGAATTTTCCCGTTCAGGTGGCGCTGGAGGACAGAATGTAAATAAGGTTGAATCAGCGGTTAGAGTGATTCATCGGCCGACAGGAATTGATGTACGCTGCGAAAGCGATAGGACACAATTGAAAAACCGTATTAAAGCCATGGAAATGCTGACAGCTAAGCTAGAAGCTATTCATGAGGAAGAAGAAGCCCGTAAGCACTCAGAAACGAGAAAGAACCAAATTGGCACTGGAGATCGTTCGGAAAAAATTCGAACCTATAATTTCCCACAAAACCGTATTACCGACCATCGGATAAAGCAGTCTTGGCACACAATAGAAGCAACTCTAGCAGGCAATCTTTCACCCATTGTAGAGACTCTACAAAAAGTTGCAGTCGGTGACGGGACCGGATCAGAAGAACTAAGTGATGAGTAATGGTATTGCGCTCATATAGTGGCTGTGGTACTATCTCGCCGCTAGCGCGTTTGGCGCTTTTTTAGGACTCAGGCCGACTTTATTCGGTTGCATCGTCCAGGAATGCTTTATTATTAACACGCATTCCGGAGCGATAACTCACATGAGTCATTTATAATTATTATGTCAACTACAAACGATAAAACATCACTAATCGAACGCCTCTTTCAAGCTGGGTCGCATTTTGGATTTAAGAAAGCTCGTCGTCATCCAACAACCGCCCAATATCTCTATACCACAAAGGACGGAAATGATATTTTTGATCTTGAAAAGACCAGTATTTTACTTGAGACTGCCAAAGAAACATTAAAGGAAGCTGGGTTACACGGAAAGACTGTACTTTTTGTTGGTACAAAAGAAGAAGCTTCTCGAATTGTTACAGCTGCGGCTGAGAAATCTGAATCACCATATGTTACCAATCGATGGATTGGTGGAATGCTGACTAATTTTAGTGAAATTAAGAAACGTATCAACCGACTTGAAGTATTAACAAATGAAAAAGAATCAGGTGAACTGGAACGTAAGTACACCAAAAAGGAACGTGTTGTACTTGGACGCGAAATGGATAAGTTAGGCTTCAACTTTTTTGGTATCTCTAAATTACAGAAGATGCCAGACCTTATGTTAGTAGTTGACCCTAGACACGATTCAATTGCGGTGGCTGAAGCGCAAGAGCGAAATATCCCCGTGATAGCAATTATGAGTTCGGACTGTGACGCAAACAAGGTGAAGTTCCCTGTTGCAGTAAACGATTCTCTCCAGACCAGTGTGTCTTTGGTTATACATGAATTAGCTGACGCTTATACAGAAGGGAAGTCAGCATACGTACCAAAGCCAGTGGAAAGTCGACCAAAAGCTCCAGTTCGACGTTAAGTTCGCGTAATCACCCTCTGTTTATTATTTGTCTAGGAATTGTGGCGGGCTAAAGCAACAAATTCAGACATAAATTCATAATATATCCTTCGGATATTTATTCATTCAATTTTCTATGGAAATAACATTAGTACAGTTAAAGGAATTACGAGACAAGACTGGTATTTCAGTCATGCAGTGCAAGAAAGCTCTTGTAGAAGCAAGTGGCGATATGGATAAGGCTGTAATTATTCTCAAGAAGAAGCGTAGCGAAGCCGCTGAGAAGAAATCAGACAGAACTCTAGGAGCTGGTACAGTAGGATCTTATCTGCATACTACTAATGAGGTTGCTTCTCTTGTTGTATTGTCATGTGAGACAGATTTTGTGTCAAAAAATGAAGAATTTATTGCTTTGGCAAAAGATATTGCTATGCAAGTTGTGGCTACAAATCCCACATACGTAAGTAAGGAAGAAATTCCAACTGAAACTATAGATAAAGCAAAAGAAGTCTTTGCAAAAGATGTGGTAGATAAACCAACAGACATGCAGGAGAAAATTATGGAAGGTAAGCTCGCTTCTTATTTCAAAGAACAAATTCTACTTGAGCAAGATTTCATTAAGAATCCTGATATGACCATTAGTGAGATGGTGTCTGGCGCAGTACAAAAGTTTGGTGAGAATGTGTCAATTACACAATTCTCTAGAATTTCTGTAAAATAGTCGGAATGATCTCTTTGGTAATGTCTATTTTAGGAGTAAGCGTTGTCACATTTATCATTTTGTTAATTGTGACGCAAAAAGAACGCCGACGCGGCCGACGTTTTTTTGCAGCTAGGGCACGCGCGTGGCTTGATATTTACGCTGATAAAATTGGGCGCTGGGCTTTTGTTAGTTGGGATCACTTTATTAAGTATATTCTTCAATTGCATTGGTACTACAGTATCCATTCGGTTCTTAGAACAATTTTGAGAGTTATTACGGTGTTTTACGAATATTTTGAAAATGTGTTTGAAAAAAATCGCAGACGCACCAAACAGCTTCGGGCCGAAAAACGCCAGTTGGGAGAGTTAAATCATTTGCAAAAGGTGGCTGAACATAAAGAAGATACAGCATTGACTCCTGTCCAGAAACGTAAACTACGACATAAGAAGTTAGAAGAGAAGCATTGATTGAGTTATTCGTGAGTACGGGCTGGTAAAATCAACCAAACTTTGTTAGGATTTGCTGCAACGAAATTTAATAAGCCACCTTAGCTCAGTTGGTTAGAGCGACTGTTTTGTAAACAGTAGGTCCTCGGTTCGAATCCGAGAGGTGGCTCTACAATTACTTCCTTCCTTTTCTTCCTCTGCCGCGATTTAGATTACGAAAATAGGGAGTAAGAGCATGACAATTAGGACACAGTAGCTGAAGGTTTGACTCAAGATTGTTCTCTGCATTGCCATCAATATGATCGACCTCTAAAGGAACTGATCCAGTAATTTTGTGTCGCTGTGACCAGTCACATTTTGAGCACTTTTCGTTATTCTTTTCAAGCATATAGCGTTTTATATGCTTAGAGAGCAGTTTTGTCTTTATTCCCCGATTACCATCCTTTTTTCCGCGTTTCCATGCAGAAATATAATTGTGATATTGGTATTCATGCTGACAGCTGTTTCCGCAATATTTGCGCTGACGTGTATTCAAGCTAGCATCGCAGTTAATGCAATTCATTTTTATATGATACCACATAGAGGTACAACCTTTGGTCAGACGCATTTACTTCCTATTGAGGCCATACTGTATGCTTTGCATACAGGTGGCTCAAGAGAGTGTCATGAAACCAAGTTCACTTGGTTTCATGACCGAGCGCAGAGCACTTGTATATTTGTACAGATGGCTTTCATAAACTGCAGTATTCTATACACAGCAATAAGTGGGCTTTGGTACTTTCAAATTTCGTTTTATATTACGTAAACCACCTTTATTTTCAACTCAAATAAGTATATACTCGCCTGTACACATGCCTCTTCCTGACCAGTCACATTTACTGCCTTATGCTAGGCGTCCAGATTTTAAAGTCGCGCGCGCATCTGACCTCTCGGGTAAAGACCGGCGACTTTTTCGTTTTTTAGAAATTGTACCGGGATTACTTGCTTGGCTGACAATTATTGGAATTATCTTAGCTTCCATATATGCTCCTTTTTTTGCAGCGTACTTTATTATTGCTTTTTCAATCTTTTGGGTATTAAAGACTATCTTTCTTTCCTTCCACGTTCGACATAATTGGAAACGGCTAAAACACCATATGGAGCTTGATTGGGAAAGGCTTATTCAGCGATTTTCATATGATCAATATTATCACTTAGTCGTTTTTCCATTTTATAAGGAACCTCGTGAGGTTCTAGAAGGGACGCTTCAAGGGTTGGCTGACTCAAAGTACGATGCTCAAAAATTGATTGTTGTCTTGGCAGCCGAGGAGAGAGCTGGAGAGGATGCAAAAGCTTTGGCTCGGGAGATGGAACAAAAGTTTGCTGATAAGTTTGGACATTTTCTGGTAACGATTCATCCTGACGATACTCTTGGAGAGATTGCCGGTAAGGGATCAAACACACATTTTGCTCTCCATGAGGTCCGGAATAAAATTATTGATCCGAACCAAATTCCTTATAAGAATATCATCACCTCAATTTTTGATATTGATACCGTTATATATCCAGATTACTTCAATTGTTTAATTTGGCACTTCATGACTGTTGAAGATCCTTACAAAAGTGCGTTTCAACCAGTACCACTTTTTACGAATAATCTTTGGGAGGCAACAGCTTTGGCTCGAGTGATGTCTATGTCCAGCACCTTTTGGCAGATGATTATGCAGGAGCGGCCAGAGAAAGCTGCAACTTTCTCATCTCACTCGGTTAGCTTCCAGGCACTCTATGAAATTGGTTATGGACAAGCTAACGTTGTGAGTGAGGATTCACGTATCTTTTGGAATCTTTTGATCGCGAATAATGGAGATTTCAAAGTAGTTTCTCTTTCTTATCCGATCGCAATGGACGCAACTACTGCTCCGACTTTATGGGGAACTATCAAAAATATATACCGCCAACACCGTCGATGGACGTATGGAGTTGAGAACTGGTGTTATTTGGTTTACCATTTCACTAAGAACAAAACAATTCCACTTAAAAAACGCCTGGCAATTGCCGCTCTACAAGGGGAAGGGTATTGGTCGCTGGTTACTAACCCAATCATGTTATTCATTCTTGGTTGGGCGCCAATATTTCTCGGCACACGTGAATTTCACGAAACTGTCCTTTCTTACGAACTACCAATTATGGTACGAAACCTTCTTATTGTAGCGATGTTGGGGTTAGTTGTATCTTCAATTATTTCTCTATCCTTAACTCCTCCACGCCCTGATGGACATAGTCGTTTTCGTTATATAGTAATGACCCTTCAGTGGATAATGGTTCCTATGACTATGATTGTTTTCAGCGCCATTCCTGGTCTAGATGCTCAAACAAGATTGATGTTTGGCCGATATATGGGTTTCTGGGTAACTCCAAAACGGTTAAAATAAATTATGCCAAAAGAACCACAAATTGAATCTCTTTCTTATAAACACAGAACACAATTCTTTTGGTTATTAGTGCTTGTTTTTTTGGTGGCGTTACCGGCGCTAATTTTTTATACTACAGGATACCGTTTGAGTTTCGAGAACGAAGAAACCTCAATTGTCACTACTGGTGGTATTTACATTACTACCGATAATCTAGAGGTTGACGTGTATTTAGATGATGAGCAAGTTGAGCGACCAAGGCTCTTTCGTTCGGCTTACTATATTCAAAATATTGAGGTCGGACAACATCGCGTGGTTGTGCAGCGACCCGACCTGATTACGTGGGTAAAAGATATGCCTGTTGATCCGTATATCGTTACTGAGGCATCTGCTTTCAATATGCCGGTTGTCCCTCATGTTCGTCCAATCACTAAATATGCTACGGCCACTGGAACACAGGTGTATCTTGGGGTACCAACCTCAACTCAACTTTTTTCCGGTGTCACTACTACCGTTCCTGTTCTGATTACTCCCTCTAAGATTATTACGGAATATGATTTGAACGAAGAATATATTTTTGTCAAAAGTCTCTTCAGTTCCACTTCAACCTCAACTCGTTCTGTTTTCGAGAGAATCCTAGATGAGGTAGAGCGTTTCCGTTTCTCTACAACTTCAGATGCACTGGTGTTGGACTCATCAACCACAACAGAACCGGCTGTTGAGCGTGGAGGTATACGTCTTACTGAAAGAGAAGGAGAGCTTTATGCGGTATGGCAAGATGCGGTAAGTTCCATTCCTTATTATTTCTGTGTTGCTGATACTGAAACTCCAACTACTACTTATCGCTATGGAGAACATGTAGCACTAGAAATTAACCGAATGAAAGTATCAACAACCAGTCCAATTATTGTTGACGGAAATCGTATTTGTCGTTCAGAGATAAGGTTAGATCGTCAGCGAATGGACGTATTTTTCTATGATTTTTATCCAGGTAGTTCAGACTTAGTTCTTCTTCAGCTAGAAGACGGCCTGTACGTGACAGAAATCGATGACCGGTCTTGGCAAAATTCTCAGTTAATCTACCAAGGAACTGATCTTCATGTAATTGTAGAGAATGGAGTTATTTATATTCTCGACGATAATCATTATTTTGAAATTATTACTGAAATTGAACCAATTTAGAACCTGTCTGCAAAACTGCACATAAGCATAAAATTTCTCAATTCATTCCGGTTTGTCGATGGTCAAAATTCGGACTAAAAATTGTTAAAATTACTTATCATATCTTGATATGATAAGTAATTTTTTCAATTTTAAACTCGAATTTTGGCCATCTTTGAATCTCGGCAGTTCTGTAGACAGGTCCTAATCTCGTGCTAAACTAAATCTCTATGGAAACACCAATCGGACACCAACATCCACTTACTCGAATGATTTCTGAAATCAACAGCATCTTTGCTGAGATTGGCTTCATTTTTGCTGAAGGTCCAGAAGCTGAGACTGAGCATTACAACTTCGACCAACTCAATGTTCCGAAAGATCATCCTTCCCGCGACATGCAGGATACGTTTTGGTTTAAGTCTAAGGATGTCCCAGAACCAACAGTACTTCGCACTCACACTAGTTCGGTCCAGGCTCGGTATATGGAGGCACACGAACCACCAATTAGGATTATTGTTCCTGGTAAGGTTTTTCGTAATGAGACCACAGACGCTACTCATGAAGCTCAGTTCTATCAACTTGAAGGCCTCTATGTAGATAAAGGAGTACACATGGGACATCTCAAAGGAACTTTAGAATACTTCTTTTCAAAATTTTTTAGCGGCAAGACTGAAGTGCGATTTCGTCCGAGCTTTTTCCCGTTTGTTGAGCCTGGAGTTGAAGTCGATATGAAGCTTCTCGAGGGGAACAGTAAATTAGCTGGTAAGTGGATTGAGGTAATGGGTGCAGGAATGGTTCATCCAAATGTACTCAAGGCATCGGGGATTGACCCTGAGGTGTATTCTGGATTTGCTTTCGGAATGGGTGTCGACCGACTTGGTGTAATGAAATACGGCATCGAAGACGTGCGAGATTTATATACTGGCGACTTAAGATTTGTTAATCAGTTCTAATTATGAAAGTCATTCACAGTTGGTTAAAAGAATATGTTGGTGAATCTCTACCTGAGACAAAGAGGGTTGAAGAGTTATTAACTTTTCATGCTTTTGAAGTTGAGGGTATCGAGGTGGTAGAAGGGGAAGACGTGATTGAATTAAGTGTTCTACCAGACCGAGCAAGCGACTGTCTTTCTCATAGAGGGGTGGCTCATGAATTAGCAACGATTCTTGATGTTGAACTCAAACAAGACCCTCTTCAGGAAAAAATAGAACTTAAGCAGACAGACAAAGTGGCAATAAATATTGCTGATGCAGAAGCGTGCCCACGTTTCACTGTGACCTTCATAACCGGAATAGAGGTAAAGGAGTCACCAGAGTGGCTTCAGAAGCGACTGAAGGCGCTTGGACAGCGGCCTATTAATAACATCGTTGATGCAACCAATTATGTCATGCTTGCTCTTGGGCAGCCCATGCATGCTTATGATGCAGATGCACTACCACTAGTAAATGGACAATGCCAATTTGGGGTGAGGTTTGCAGCTCCTGGTGAAACCGTTAGTCTTTTGGCTGAAGGCGGTAAGGATGAGGATCGGGTGGTGGAATTGACAGAAGCCGAGCTCGTTATTGTTGATGGCTCTTCAGACACTCCTGTTGGATTAGCTGGTATTAAGGGCGGACGGTTTGCTGAGCTTTCGGTCGATACGAAAAACATCATACTAGAAGCTGCTAGCTTTAACCCGGCTGTGATACGGAAGACGGCACGCCGACTTGGTATCCTTACCGATGCTTCAAAACGTTTCGAAAACGAACCGGCGCGCGATCTTCCTCTTTATGCTCAACAAGAAATCGTTACTCTCATAACCGACATTGCTGGTGGTACTTTTGAAGGAGTAGTAGACATGTATCCAGCACAGTCAGAGCCAATTTTGGTTACTGTTTCGGTCGATCATGTAAACGCTCTACTCGGACTTTCGCTTAGTCCTCAAGAAGTTGTAAATATTATTGAGAGGACTGGCTCAGTTGTGACGAAGAATGATGGTGGGCAATTGACTGTTGTTCCACCGTGGGAAAGAACAGATCTCATTATAGAGGCAAATTTTATTGATGAAGTTGGACGTATACATGGACTGTCGGATATTCAGTCAGTCGCTCCCGAACCCGAACCCCTTAAGGAAGTAAATGTTCGACAGTACTATGGTGACAAAGTACGCGCCGCTCTAATTGCGGCTGGCTTCTCTGAAGTGATTACTTCTTCATTTCTGAAGAAGGGAAAGATTCAGCTTCAGAACTCACTCGCTAGTGACAAGAGTTATGTACGAAATACCCTGGTGAAAAATATTACATCTGTATTAGACGCCAATTATGTTCACGCTGATTTGCTTGGAATACCCGATGTGCGTGTATTTGAAATTGGTACGGTTTTTTTCAAAACTGACACAGGTGTGTCAGAGTATGTGTCGCTAGCAATTGGAACGCGAACTAAAGGCAATGGTTATAATCAGAAAGACGACGCTGCGCTGAAGATTGGTTGTGAAGCGGTAGAGGAAGCGCTCGGCACCGAAGTTGGATGGCAGATTGAAAAAGGGGTGTCTGAATTTAACTTTAGCGCAGTACTTGAAACCCTTTCGATTCCGAACTCTTACAGCCCACTATTTGAACAAGTACCATCTACCTATAAATCAATATCACCATATCCAGCAATCGCTCGTGATATCGCGTTGTGGGTAGGGGTGTCTGAATTGTCTGAGGAAGTAATAAAGACCCTGCTTGAAGCTGCTAGTAGTTTGTGTGTACGAGAAACTTTGTTTGATACTTTCAACAAAGACGGACGTACTTCCTACGCTTTTAGGCTCGCATTCCAGGCCAAAGATAGAACTCTGACTGATGATGAGATAAATGATGTAATGGAGACTGTGTACAAAGTCGCCAAGGAGAAGGGTTGGGAAGTGAGATAGTCGGTACCATTACTGATGTCGTTCTGGTCCAGCAATTTTGCCTAGGAAAGGTCCAAATTGAAACATAAATTAACAATAGTCACCACGTTCCTTTGTTCGTTCATTTTTGCTATAATTAGCGTTATTTAATGATTATTCACCTTCCTCATGCCAGCTAAAAAACCTTCAAAAAACGCCGCTAATAACTATGACGCCTCATCCATTTCTGTCCTTGAAGGACTAGACCCTGTGCGGAAGCGACCAGGAATGTATATTGGTACAACCGGCCCTGATGGATTACACCACCTTATTACTGAGGTTTTTGATAATTGTCGCGATGAAGCGATGGGTGGTTTTGCTAACCGAGTGGAGGTGGCTATCTTGCCTGATAACTATATTCGAATAGTGGATAACGGACGAGGAATCCCGATCGATGTACACAAGCAGTCAAAAGTTTCTGCTTTAGAAACCATTCTTACTGTCCTGCACGCTGGCGGTAAATTTGGTGGCGAGGATTCGGGCTATAAAGTGTCAGGAGGTCTTCATGGGGTGGGAGTCTCGGTAGTAAATGCGCTGTCGACTCACTTGATAGCTGAAGTACATCGAGACGGGGCATATCATATCCAGGAATATAACATTGGTATACCTCAGTCAAAAGTAAAAAAAGTTGGACCTTCAAAACACACCGGTACCGCTATTACATTCCAAGCTGACCCGACTATTTTTCCGGAAATAATTTTTGATTACAAAAAAATTGTAAACCACCTCAGACAACAGGCGTACTTAGTGAAAGCAATGAAGATTTCAATAATCGATGCTCGGGAGCTAGGTGATGAGGTTAAAGCTGGCGAAGACTTCAAGGGTAAGATATATCTAAATGATGATCATATGGAAGTTCCTGCTCAACACTTTTATTTTGAAGGCGGTCTGCGTTCGCTGGTTTCCTTTAATAATAAATACCAAAAACCAATCAACAAAAACATATTCTACGTAGAGAAAACTGATGTGAGCCCAGAAGTTATGTCAGTTGAGGTGGCTCTGCAGTATGTAGACGATATCTCTCCACGTATTACCGCCTTTGCTAACAACATTTATAATGCGGAACAAGGTACTCATGTAACAGGTTTTAAAACTGCTCTTACTCGTACACTAAATAACTACGCTAAGAAAAATAACTTTTTCTCAGTTAAAGAAAAAGACGCTGGATTTACCGGAGATGATGTTCTGGAAGGAATCACTGCAGTTATCTCTATTAAGATGCCGGAGATTCAGTTCGAGGGACAGACAAAATCCAAATTGGGCTCAGTTGAAGCCAGAGGAGCAACCGAGTCAGTTTTTAGTGAAGCGTTCAATTCCTTCCTTGAAGAAAATCCGGATGACGCGAAGGCAATTATCAATAAAGTAATAATTGCCGTCAAGGCTCGGAAAGCTGCAAAGGCTGCTAAGGACAGCGTGCTACGAAAGGGCGCTCTTGAAGGTATGTCTCTGCCGGGTAAGTTAGCAGACTGTCAAAGTAAGCGAGCGGAAGACTCTGAGATTTTCATTGTAGAGGGAGACTCAGCTGGAGGTTCTGCAAAAATGGGTCGAGACCGAAAAACCCAAGCCGTCTTGCCACTCCGAGGTAAAATTTTGAATGTAGAACGGGCTCGTATCGATAAGATGCTAGCTTCAGAGCAAATCAAGAATTTGGTTATTGCCATGGGAACAGCGATTGGTGACGTGTTCGATATTTCAAAACTTCGTTATCATAAGATTATTATTGCAACAGATGCAGACGTTGACGGAGCGCACATTCGGACTTTGCTTCTGACACTATTTTTCAGATACTTCCGGCCGCTGATTGAAGGAGGATTTGTGTATATAGCACAGCCACCTCTTTATAAAATTCAGAAAGGGAAGGATGTCCGGTATGCTTTTACAGATGAAGAGAAGTTCGATATTCTGAAAGACATGGGCGAAGAGGTACATGAAGATGAGGCTATCGAAGGTGAGAATGAAGGAGAAGGTGGGGAAGGAGGTGCAGAGGAAGTCGTTAAAAAAACTGGTCGCGCGCGGATTCAGCGGTATAAAGGTTTAGGTGAGATGAATCCTGAAGAGTTGGCCGAAACTACAATGAAGGCAGAGAATCGTATATTGAAGCAGGTAGCTATCGAAGATGCTCAAAATGCTGATAGAGTATTTGATATTTTGATGGGAACAGATGTCGCAAGTAGAAAAGTATTCATCCAAAGTAACGCCAGAACCGCAAATGTGGATATATAAAAAATGAATAAATACCTAAAGGGTATATTATGAATTTTGTTCCGAATCTGCCCCTGACCTAGGGCAGATTCTTGGAACGTGCACTCTAAAGCTTTAAATACAATTATTTTACTTTAGAATCTCCACCACCACCCTTTTTTAGATTTTGCCCAAAGGGTATATTGGCGACCTAATTTTTAATGACAGAAAGGAATGTAAAAATGGAAGTACCCTTGTGGTAATTTTTGTTCCGAATCTGCCCCTGACCTGATAAATAAGAAAAAACAGACGGAGCCTTTTGCTCCGTCCGCTTTTTTTCATTAAAATAAATGCTATTTCTAAAATTCGACTTTCTGTGAGAATGAGTTGTTTAGAATTTTTTCATCAGTTGGTTCAGAAACAAACACTGTAAAGATATGGTCAGCTACATCAGTAACGGGGAAGCCGATCGTAAGAACAGCTCGTTCGTTAGGTTTCAAGAATTCTTGTACCTTTGAAAAATAAGTACTACCGTTTGGTAGGGTCATGCTAAAACTCCACTTATCAGATGTTTTTGAACCGTAGTTCATAACTTCAAACTGAATTGCTCCAGACTCATATTGATTTACTTCACCAGCCAAGAAGTTGCTTCCAACAATGGTTCCAGTATTTAAGTACCTAGTAGATAGGTCAGTTCTACCATTAGGGTTTGAAACGGGAATGGTATAGATAAACTCTTGTTTATAGGTTGGTGTTACCGCCTCTGTTACAGGAGAAGGTTCAATTGTAGTCTCGTCTGTTTCAGTAATCGTTTCTGTCTCAGTGTCTTCAGCAACAACTTTTTCTTCAATTTCCTCAGTAGTAACTAAGATGTCGCTAATATCTGTGTTAATGACTGTGATTGAGGCTGATCCTCTTGCTCGCGGCTCGGTATCGTTTGTACCTAGAAAAGATATGTCATAGTCAAGATCTACATAACGATCTTTTTCAGAATAAGCTTGTAGTGAAAGTGAGTTTGTGTCACCTAAATTGTAGTTAGTATCACAAGTGATACTCTTTAACTTATCTGCTTCAATAAAATCCACGGCGACGCCTTCTGTGCAACTATAAGAGAATGTGTAGCTACCAGAGATATTTGTGGTTCCCCAAGAAAGTTTTACCGGTTCACTGACCTGTACTAGAACTTCATTACTTGTAACAACAATAGGAGATACCTCATTGTTTCCGAGTATTGCTTCTTGGCGCTGGCTTAGCCCTTCAGCTAGAGAAGCTAAGGATGAGAAAGTTTCTGGAGCAACTTTAACAAATTGAATTGAGATCCATGAGATTAATATAATAATGCTAATAAACCCTATTATTGCTAATGACTTAAGAATAGAATCCTTTTTGTTGTGTTGTAAATCGTTCATAATGGAAAAAAATACCACACTACGAAACATTTGTCAATACATAAATAAGATAATGTGTTTACTTTAACAACCGATAATTAAACGAAAGTATATTTGACTTTTTCCAATTACGTGATATAGTCGGAAAACTTTTGAACAAATAATATGTTAAATACAATTTTGGACGAGGTTTGGAAGAAAAAGTTCGTGTTTTTAGGCGTGTTTTTTTTGATATTTACACTGTCTTACACTTTTCTTTTGATAATTGATTTTTTGCCTGAACCAAAAACTGAGGATGCGAGCACAGATATTACCAAAGAACAAAGGCTAGATATCGATGAAGAACAAAAAGTGGTAGAGGTTAGTCTCGGCCAGGAGGAAGAATCGGCTATTGATATAACTAAGACTTCAGAAACGATACCAGAAGCCAGTGTTTTTGTTGGGCAAGATTCATCTATTGGTGTTTCTGAGTCTTCGGCTTTGCCGGTCCGTATATATATCGAAAAACTGGATAAGAATATACAAGTTACGAATCCAAAATCGCGAACTATTGCCGATCTTGATACCGCCTTACTTGATGGTGGTGTTCGACATCCTGACTCAGCAACTTTGGTCCAGTCGGGCAGTGTGTTTATTCTTGGTCACTCTAGTTACTTACCAAATGTATTTAATAAGAACTTCCAAGCCTTTAACGGTATTCAGAGTCTTGAGTGGGGAGATAAAATAAAAGTGTATTCCGAAGATATGGTCTATCTGTATAGGGTAGAAAAGGTATACCGGTCTCGAGCCGAGAATGTGGTTGTTCCGATTGCTGGAGAAGTCAAAAGGCTCACGTTGGCAACCTGTAATAGTTTTGGAACAGTAGACGATCGATATATTGTTGAGGCCAAACAAATTTCAGTCGAGAATCTGTAGATATCTTGACAAAAGATGATTTACGACCTATGGTAATCAAGTTAATGTTCTCCTGTGGCAGTTTGCCACACCGTTCTCCAAATTAGTTATTTAAACGAAGTTTTGTAAGCTTGGTTACTCTTGCGTATCCTTATAGTGTAGGTCGGAGTATTAATCTTATGAATAACTCTGATATTCACGTTATGAACAAATATTATAAAACAATCGCAAGTATGATGGTGGTTTTTGCGTTAATGCTTCCTGCTTTTGTGACTCCGGTCTCAACTGTATTTGCACAACTCGATCCGCAGGATGACATAAGCCAGTCGTCAGCGGCCTCAAGTAATTCAGTTACCAGATGTTCATTACTTGCTAGTCGTAATATAGTGACTATCGGTGAAGGTGTTACTCTTTATTGGGACACTGCCGGATTCGATACTATAACAATCGACGGCCAACCAGTCACAGGTAACTCTGGTTCACAGACAATTGGTAATATGCTCGAAAATACTACTTTTACCCTTGAAGCATCAAATGATAACGGTTCTTCTAATTGTACTCAGCATGTAAGTATTACGTGTATTCCTCCAGAAGTACCTATACCAAGTTGTGATTTGTTTACCGCTACTCCAAATGCAATCACTACTGGTGCTAGTGCTACTTTAGCTTGGGAGACGTCAAATTCTGTCCAAGTATTCCTTAATAACGGTATTGGAGCTGTTGACTTAGATGGTTCAATCGAAGTTTCACCGTTGGCTGACATCGTTTACCAGCTGACTGTGATTGGTGCTGAAGACCAGTCTGTAGATTGTGAAGTACCAATTACTGTTTCAGCAGATTCTGTCCCAGTTTGTGAATTTTTCACCGCAACCCCAGGCACGTTGCCTGCCGGTGGAGGAAATGTCGTTCTTAACTGGGAAGTTTTAAATGCAAATAATGTGACTATTCTACCAACCGTTGGTTCGGTTGGACTAGTTGACTCAAGTTCGGTTAATATAACCGAATCTACTACCTTTACACTAACTGCTGTTGACGAAGATGGCGATACTGTAACCTGCCCAGCTCCAGTTGTAGTGGTCGACCCAGAGGTGTTTACTTGTGCCAACAATGTTTCATTCTCTGTGTCAGATACTTCAATCCTACGTGGTACTAGCATTAACCTCGATTGGAGTACTATCAATGTTGATTCAGTATCAATCAGTGGTATTAATGCAACAACGCTTTCTGGAACTGAATCAGTTTCTCCATCTAATGATATTACTTACGTACTTACCGCAACCCAGGGAAGCGAAACAATTAACTGTCCAATTTCTGTAACAGTTTCAGGTGGCGGAGGTGGAGGTGGAGGTGGAGGAAGTTCATCTCCACGTTGTGACTTAGATATTTCAGACACTAAGATAAAACTTGGCGAAGAGATTACTCTTACTTGGGATACTTCACGAGCAACAGAAGTTACTTTGACAGACGATCGTGGCAATATCATTTTTACAACTGATGACTATATTGGTAGTAATAAAGAAGATTCCTATGATGGTTCAATTAAACTAAAGCCAACCCGCGATACTGAATACACGCTCTTAGCTGAAAGAGGTTCGCGTGATAAAGAATGTCCAGTAAAAGTTGAAATTGAAGATACTATAGTAGTGCTTCAAACCAGAGATCAGCAGTCGTTAGTGGCCGGTATTTCTCTCGCTCAAGTTCCGTATACCGGATTTGAAGCTGGGTCATTCCTGACTGCTATGTTCTACTTGCTTCTGATTACTTGGACACTGTATATCACTTATCTATTAGTGATTCGTAATCAAAGAGCGACCTCGGACTTTGTAGCGAATAATGTGTTTAATGATGGTGCTTTAAATCATGATCTGACAGAATCGATAGAAATCGTTCGTCCAGATGTTGTCGCTACTTCGGTAGACCCAGATCCGGTCGACGAGGTAACACCGACTAACCTGCCAATTGGTAACACAGTAATTAGGTGTGAAAACATCGTAGCAGAAGATGTGGTAAACCCTCGCGAAGTTAGTGATGAAGTAGTGACTAATCTTGAAAATCGAGCACATGCGCAAAAGGCTTTACTTTCTAGTGATGCGGTACGCTACTTAGTTTGTACTATTGACGGTGAAGAAGAAAGAAATAATACACTTGACGCCGTCATTACTGAAGCAAAAAAAACTTACCCACTCGAGGATGGTTGGATTGTAATCAATGAGTCCCGAATGCAAAATTTGTGTGATGCTTGTAAGGGGAATAGTTTAGAAGTAAAGGATATTCAGTCTGCCTCAACAACTGTTCCAGAAGGGACAGGTTCTCTAGCTGAGGCAATCGTGATCGGAAATGTGGTTGCCGCATATCAAATGATTGGCAATCGACCAATGTTTGCACTGGCTGATGCGGCCACTGACCTTGATGCTGTTTATCGTCATCGTCGTGGTATAGACGCTCAAGTATCTGACATGTTGATTGCAGAAACAAAAAATCTAACTGATGAAAAGATTAAGAACATGATTGATGCTTTAACTGGAGCGCTCGATGGTACTTATACAGATGAAGCTTCGGCAGTGAAGATGGCTATCATGAAAGCTGTAAAGGAAGCGTCATAAAGTTCACTAAAATTCCTAACTACTTCGTTGCTGTTCAGTAAAATAATTATCAACGTACACATGTACGCCTCAAATTATTTTCTTCCCGCGCCTCATACTTAGAAATCTTTGAAGAACCTTTAATCCAAAAACCAGCCCTATAAGGGCTGGTTTTTTTGTACTTACAACCTTTTACATGTTGTTCTCAGTTGATAACTTATCAAGCGCATCCTCAATAGTAAGCAAAATTGACTCACCGGTGTCTCGTGATTCTAGAGTAATAGTTTTAGCTTCAACTTCTTTATCACCAATGACAATAAAGTAGGGGAGTTTCATTTTCTTGGCATTACGAATCTTCTTTCCCATTGACTCGTTTGAAGTATCTAGTTCAACTCGGAAGTTTTTCTGTCGCAGAATTTCGGCTACCTTTTCAGCATGATCATTATGGCTGTCAGCTACTGGGATAACCGCAAGCTGAACTGGTGCAAATCTGAGAGGGAAGTTTCCAGCTAGGTGTTCAATAAGCACCGCGGTAAAGCGCTCCAATGAGCCGGCAATAGCCGCATGAATCATTACTACTCGTTCTTTCTCGCCATTTTCATTGGTGCATGTAAGGTCGAATCGTTCAGGAAGGTTTCGGTCAAGCTGAATGGTGGCAACCTGGTGTGTGCGACCAATAGAGTCTTTTGCCATGAAGTCGAGCTTTGGCGCGTAAAACGATGCTTCACCTTCTTCGATAAAGTAGTCTGCTCCACGTTCTTCAGCAATGTCCTTTAACATTGATTCAGACGATTCCCAGACAGCATCACCACCCAGGTAATCATCTTTTTTCTTTGGGTCATGAAAGGAAAGACGTACTTTGATTTCAAAACCAAATTTCCCATAGAATGCGTCCACAATATCCCAGATAGAACAAATTTCTTCTCTAAGTTGCGATTCGCGACAAAAAACATGTGCATCATCTTGTGTAATAGAGAGCACTCGAGTAAGTCCTGCAAGTTCTCCTGATTGCTCTGCACGATACACCATTGTAGTCTCAGCAAAACGCTGTGGCATTTCTTTATATGATCGAGGCACAGAGTCGAAGATTTGTGTATGACAAGGACAGTTCATTGGCTTGAGTACGTACTCCTCCCCCTCGTCATCTTCTTTTGCGCGCACCTTAAATAGGTCGCCACTGTATTTGTTCCAGTGTCCTGAAGTTTCATAGAGTGCCTTCTTGGCGATATGTGGAATGGTTACCAGTTGGTATCCCTTATCCTTTCGTAAGCCAGTTACAAAGCTGTCAATTTCGTTTCGCAAGACGGTTCCTTTGGGTGACCAAAGAGGAAGTCCCGGTCCTACCAACTCAGAAAATGAGAAAAGACCAAGCTCCTTACCTAGTTTACGATGGTCACGTTTTTTAGCTTCTTCTAGTTGTTGTTCATATTCAGTAAGTTCATCTTTCGTATCAAATGCAAGACCATATATACGAGTAAGCATTGGATTTTTTTCATCGCCGCGCCAGTATGCACCAGCGATTTTGTCGAGCTTAAAGGCGTCAGCTGCAATTTCAACCGATGGATTGTCAGTGTGACCTCCACGACAGAGGTCTGTAAAATAACCACAGGTGTAAAGAGTAATCGTGTCGCCCCTGGCTTCGATCTCGTTAATGAGCTCAGCTTTAAATTCGTTTCCAGCAAAGGTTTCTCGTGCTTTGTCAGCAGTTACTTCTTCGTGAGTGAACTCGGTCCACTTATTAAGAAGTTTCTTCATGTCTTTTTGAAGACCTTTGAGGTCGGCGTCACCAGGGGTTTCACCAGCAGAAAAGTCAATATCATAATAAAAACCAGTATCAATAGCCGGGCCAAGGGTGAGTTTGGAGTGCGGATATTTTTGAATAACCGCCGCCGCCAGAAGATGGGCAAGAGTGTGACGTTTGTGTTCAAGTGAATCGTTCATAATTGTGTGTTGGTGAGACGAGAGGCGGCGAGTATTATCTGCTTAACGTCCTCGCTCCGAGTATTGTCGCTGCGAATGTTTCGCAAACAGTACTCGCCGCCTCTCTTATATCACTTAGTAAAATGTTCTCAATGCTATCTAGGGAAACATCTGCAGGCGAAGCCTAGGCCGTTGAGTCTGATAGTGTTATGAACATTTTACGTCGCTATGTGCTAATAAAATCGCCCAAGTGAATATACGAAATGATTCGTAGACTCACTCGGACGATTTGTAAACCGCGGTTCCACCGAGCTTCTGAAGACTTTTCTTCAGCGCTTATTGATACAGATTAGGAAGTAAAACTTCGATCTATGCTCTGACGGTTGGTAATCGCCACAATCACTGTTGGTACTATATTAGCGTTTATTTGACGTCGTGGCAAATTTGAATTAGTTGGAATCTGTCTCTTCAGTAGAAGTTTCAATTTTTTTGGTAGCTGGTCCTAAAGCTTTTAATCTATCAATCAAAATACTCGGTTCGTCATTTCGGAAGTTGAGTTTGCCTTTAACTACTACACAAGTTCCTGGTTCAAGAAGTTCTAAGCTCTCGGCGTAAGCTTCGGGGAAGGCGACCATTTCTAGGCTGTCGACTTGGTCAGAGAGTTTTATAAAGGCCATACGGTCGCCTTTTTTGGTAAGAAGTTCCTTAACACTTTCAATGAGACCAGTGGTGACAACTGTCATACCTTTGTAACTTGTTTTTACTTGCTCGATTGTTATGCGACCTTGTTTACTGGCCTCCTCCTTAAATGCGTTGAGTGGATGGCCTGATACATACACTCCCAGCAGCTCTTTTTCCCAGAGGAGTTTTTCTGTCATAGTGGCATCGGTCGCTGGGAAGAGGACAAGATTATCAACGTCACCCAGACCGCCAAAAAGTGAATCTTGGTTTGCTTCTTTGCCTGCTATGTTTTCACGATTATAAGCTAGGAGATTTTCCAAATTTCCAAAGAGCTGACCCCGTTCGCCAAAACTATCAAAAGCACCAGTGGTGATTAACGCCTCTAGAGATTTTTTATTTAGACCCCGATCGTGTATACGAGTAAGGAAATCTTGCATGGAAGCAAATGGACCATTCTCTTTTCGTTCGTCTATAATAAAATCGGCAATACCAGCTCCAAAATTTTTGATGGTAGTTAACCCAAAGCGAATAATTTGCGTACCCGGCACCACAGAGAAGGCAGCGAATGATTCGTTGATGTCAGGTGGAAGAACTTTAATACCCATCCGGTCACATTCGTGGATAGTCTCCGAAATTTTTTCAGTGTCACCAGAGTCAGCGGTAAGTACAGCTGACATGTACTCGACCGGGAAATTAGCCTTCATATAGGCCGTTTGATAAGCAACTCGGCCGTAACTGGCAGCATGAGCTTTGTTGAATCCGTAAGCCGCAAACGGCTCGATGAGTTTCCAGAGCTGTTCAGCTTTGATTGCGGACATGCCATTGTCTACTAGTCCTTTAAAAAGTTTATTTTTTTCAGCTGCCATAACCTCGGGAATTTTTTTACCCATCGCCTTACGAAGCATGTCGGCTTCAAGCCAAGAGTAACCAGCTAGTTTAATCGAAGTCATCATCACATCATCCTGATAGGTAATAACACCGTATGAGCGTTCGAGAATTTCTTCCATGCGCGGATCGAGATACGACACCAAAGTAGGATTATGTTTTCGTTCTATGTACTGCGGAATCATTTCCATTGGTCCAGGACGATAGAGGGCAACCATCGCATTTATGTCATGAATAGTGGTTGGCTTCAGTTGTTTGAGAAAAGATGTCATGCCTGTACCATTGAGTTGGAAGAGTCCCATAGTCTCTCCTCGGGTCAACATCTCAAATGTTTTGGGGTCATCGAGCGGAATGTTCTCAATATCAACTATGACATTGCGAATCTTTTTTACTCGTTTAACAGCGTCAGCTAAAATTGCCAAGTTTTTTATACCAAGAAAATCAAACTTTAAAAGGCCAACACCATCTTCACCAACACTGTGCATTTCGTACTGGGTGATGAATTTGCCAGTTTTTGAGTCTGATTGGATGGGAACGTATTGATTGAGTGGTTCTGGCGCGATCACGACCCCGGCCGCATGAACTCCAAGGTGACGGACGCGACCTTCAATTTGTTTTGCCAAGTCGATGACTTCACGAGATTCAGAATCTTTTTTATACAACTCGGCTAGCTTTGGTTCTATCTCGATAGCATGCTCTATAGTCATTGGGAATCCTTGGGCACCGAGAGGAATTAGTTTGGCTATAACGTCTCCGGTTGAATAAGAGTGACCAAGGGCTCGTGATACGTCACGGACTGCAGCTCTTGCCATCATTGTTCCAAAGGTGCCTATTTGAGCTACTTTATCGGCACCGTATTTTTCTTTGGTGTACTCAATGATTTCGTCACGTCGATTGTCAGCAAAGTCCATGTCAATATCAGGCGCTGACGGACGTTCGGGGTTAAGGAAGCGTTCAAAAGGAAGCTTGTATTCAAGCGGATCTACATTAGTAATCCCAAGGACATAAGTGGTCAAAGAACCTGCAACCGAGCCACGAATTGTGGTGAGGATGCCTCGTTCACGAGCTTCACGTAATAAATCACCTACCACCAAAAAGTACTTAGCGTAACCCTTCATTTTAATGACTCCAAGTTCGTAATCGAGGCGGGTTTTAACTTCTTCATCTTCTAAATCCAAGCCGCGCCACTTAACCCCTTCATAAGAAGTTATTTGCAGCTCATCATCTGGCTCACGACCGCTTTCAATAATATAATTTGGAAATTTCCAAGCTTCCTGTCCGAGTACTATTTCAACATTACATTGTTCAGCAATTTTTACAGTGTTGCTTAGTGCCTCTGGAGTGTCGGCAAACCACTCTTTCATCTGTTCTTGAGTGGTAAAAGAAAAATTATCATTACCGTCTTGATCACCGGTCATGTCTACAACGCCACCGCTTTGAATTTTAATCATTGTCTCACGGGCCAGTCTATCTTCGGGCTTGAGGTAGTACACATCGTGTGCGGCGACTAGGGGAGTGCTCGTTTGCTTTGCTAGTTCCTTGATACGTTCTTGGGTACCCATATGGTCAACGATCTCTGGATGGTGCGAGATTTCGAGGTAGCAGTCTTCTCCAAAGGTTTTTTTGTACCAGTCGAGTCGCTCGGCTGCTTTGTCTGGATAGTCGTCTTTGAGAGCCTGTGCTACTTCGCCAGCAAAAGATGGAATGATACAAATTAAGTCGTCTTTGAATTCTTGGAGCAATTCTTCATCGAGGCGCGGACGATAGTAAAATCCTTCGATGTTTGAACGAGTTACAAGTTTGATGAGGTTTTGGTAACCTTTGAAAGTTTTTGCCAGAAGGACGAGTCGAGAACGTGGTTTGTCAATATGGGTCTCTTTATCTAGTCGGGTGCGGGGAGCCAGAAAAGCGTCTATTCCAATGATTGGTTTAATACCTTCTTTCTTACAGGCGTTATAGAAGGCGATGGCACCGTACAGAGCCCCGGCGTCAGTAATCGCTAGTGCATCCTGGCCGTCTGTTTTGGCAGCTGCTGCTAGTTCTTTGGGAGTAGGGACGGCGTTTAATAGGGAAAACATCGAGTGTACATGGAGATGTATGAAGTCGGCGGTAAGTTTAAGGGATTCAGCCATAGTGGGGACATTATAACATCGCTCGGGCTCGTAGGGAAAAACACGCGTAGCCGTCCCAGCGGACAGCTCGCTATGCTCGAACGCGCTCAAAGCCGATGTTCTTCGAACGCTTCGCTTCGGCTTTGACCGGCAGCGCGTTCTGCGCAATGTTTTTCCCTACGAGCCCTCGCTCAGATGGTTTTAAAATGATTACACTTAGAATATATGTTTTGGTGGGTGGCTGATATAATGCGAGAACATGAAAACCAAATGGATAATTGGAGTTGATGAGGCTGGCCGGGGGCCGTTGGCCGGGCCTGTTTCTGTTGGGGTGGTGAAGGTGTCGAATGATTTTGATTGGGAACTGATTCCTGGGGTTGGTGATTCGAAGCAGGTATCCGAAAGTAAACGCGAAATAGTTTTTCGTCGAGCGCAGGAGCTACGCTATCATCGTCAACTTAGTTTTACGGTGTCTATGGTTGGAGCGCCAATTATCGATGAAAAGGGAATTATGTACGCGATTAATTTAGCTATTTTACGCTGTACCCGGCGCCTTAATTTGAACCCAAATGATTGTTATTTTAAGCTTGACGGTTCACTTCATGCTCCAGAGCAGTTTAGGCAAGAGACCATCATCAAAGGGGACAGTCTCGAGAAGGTTATTGGCCTGGCTTCGATTGCCGCTAAGGTCACCCGTGATCGCTATATGGAGCGCATTGCACGGTACTATACTCAATATAACTTTGCTCAACATAAGGGTTATGGTACCAAGGCTCATAGACAGGCGATTGCTCAATACGGAAAGTCTCCAATGCATCGGGTCAGCTATTGTAAAAATATAAAAACGTAGTATAGTTTTATATGGAAAGTTAAGTAAGTTAACATTTTTTTGGGAGAAAAAATGAGCAAACAAAACAGTGTTTATGTAGGAAAAGACAGAAGGATAAACCCTCAAGATCATACAAATAATAAAAGTCGTCGAAACAGTCTTGAAGTGCCTCCAAAATACACAGATGAAGATTTTGGTGTTTGTTCTAATTGTGCAGAACTGAAATTTCCTACCCGGTGTTCTGTTGATCCTGTTAAAGGATTGATGATTGGCTGCCTCCTTGTCCAGGGTAGATTAGCGCCTGTACAAAAAAAGATAGAATCCGAAAAGGATTGTCATCTCAAAACACCCCTATAGGGTAAAAATAGGGTAAAAAACAAACCGGTGCGCTTTGGCGAACCGGTTTTTACGTGAGCAAATACCGCAAGGATGCACTTCAAACTTATGTTCAATGAAACCACGAGTTTGAAGCTACGAATACGTTTTTCTTATACAGATGCATACGATATTTCGACCCCAAAGAGATGAATGAAGAAAAGGGCGAACGTGACTATTCTGAATTTATTTCCCAATCTATGGCTTTAGCCCACTACAGATTGCTGGATGAAATAGCCTGCAGCGGCTGCCAGAATTCGTTCTGTTTCTAGGGCTGATTCCTAAGACTACGCAGTTTCACCTAATTATACGATCTTTTATTTGCTTTGTTAGCTAAATTAGCTATAAGCTATTGCATTTCCAGTCGTTTCTGATATAGTTTCGCCACTATGGTAATTCGAATGCGTCACACGCGGGCACACACCGCAAATCGCCGTTCTCATCATGCGCTTGAAGCGCCTACTTTAGCCATCTGCGGCAACTGTAGCGCAAAGCACCGTCCGCACCATGCGTGTTTGGAATGTGGCTTTTATAAAGGGCGAATGATTGTAGATATGGCAGCTAAAAAGAAAGCTCGAGATGAGCGACTTCAAGCAAAACGAGAAACAATCAATGCTCAGAAAGGGGAAGAAGCTGAATCGGATCCAGAACAGGCTATCCCTACGGAAGAAGTAGCTGAGGCAAAACCAAAGGAAATAGATGCTCCAGAAATGGCTAAGACAAAAAAAGCAACTCCAAGAAAAGGGCAGGCAGCATAATCCACAAAAAATACCGCCGGTGCGGTATTTTTATATATTTTACTGATACACTGTGGTCAGTAAAAGTTTAGTACATTAATATGGCAAATCGACATTTATCGCGCAGTATAGTTCTCCAGTCACTCTTTGAGTGGGATTTAAACGCGCTTGATAAAAAAGTTGTACACGAAGTATTGGATCGTAACGTGACGGAGTTCGCACCCAACAAAACCGATTTGCCATTTATGGAAAAACTTCTAGACGGGGTAATGGCTAAACAGCCAGAGCTTGATTTGGTGATAGAAAAAGCTGCACCAGAGTGGCCAATAGACCGTATCTCTCCAGTAGATCGAAATATTTTACGTCTTGGTTTATACGAACTTCTTTTTTCTGATCGTGCAGAAGTTCCTGCTAAAGTTGCTATTAATGAAGCCATTGAATTAGCTAAGCAGTTTGGTGGTGATAATAGTAGTCGATTTGTGAACGGTGTTCTGGGAGCTGTCTACAAAGAAATCGGTGAACCGGGAAAAGAAGAGCAGAGTAAGAATCGTAGAAAAGATGTTCCTTTTGAGGATATGCCAATTGAGAGATTGTCTGGAGCTGTGGTATACGCAGAGCATGAGGGGCAAATTTTTCTAGCTCTGGTGCATGATATTTTTGGTCACTGGACATTGTCAAAAAGTAAGGTAAAAAAAGAAGAAACCTTTGAGGAGGGAGCGAGTAGAGCACTTCTTGAAGAAGTTGGTTTGTCTATTGTTATTGAAACAGAACTTGGAAACAATGAGTATGTGGCATCTCAACCAGAAAAAGGCAAGGTGCGTAAGCAGGTACAATATTTCTTAGCCAAAGCACCGTATCAAGATATTGAGTTATTAAAGAAAGGAGGGCTTGATGATGCAAAATGGTTCAAAGTAGCAGATATCTTGGAGTTAAATTTCTACGAGGATATACTCCCGATTGTAACCAAAGCAATCACTGTACTTGTTGGCAGAGGGTCAAAATAGTGATAGTGTCTGAGGAGCTAAGAAGATGCACTATCATATAATATGGAAGAACCAAATACTCAAACAGACTTAATTAAATTACAGACCCTACTGGAGGTTAAATTTACTGATACTACAGTGCTGCTTTCGGCTGTCACTCACCGTTCATATTTGAACGAGCATCGAGAAGCTACTTGGGAACATAATGAAAGGCTTGAATTTTTAGGTGATGCTGTTCTTGAGCTGGTGACGACAGATTTTTTGTTTAATAAATATCCAGATAAACCAGAAGGTGAGTTAACTGCAGTACGAGCGTCATTGGTGAACACGGTCTCTTTGTCGGCCGCTTCGGAACGTTTAGGTATTAATGAATATTTACTCATGTCAAAAGGCGAGGCAAAAGATGTCGGACGGGCAAGACAATACATCTTGGCTAACGCGTTTGAAGCTTGTATTGGAGCTATTTATATCGACCAAGGTTACGAAAAGGCAAAAGAATTTATTGCTGGACGACTTTTCCCCATGACAGATGAAATTGTCAGTAAGAAATTGTGGCAAGATGCAAAAAGTCGTTTTCAAGAGTTATCACAAGATCACGAGTCAGTTACTCCTAGGTATGAAACAATTAGTCAAGACGGTCCTGATCATGACCGAGTTTTTACAGTAGGAGCTTACCTAAAGAATCAGTTGGTAGCTGAAGGAAACGGTCGCTCTAAGCAAGAAGCCGAGCAACAAGCCGCCGAATCTGCGGTCAAAGCAAAAGGTTGGCAAGCGTAAATGGTAGAGAGGTTAGGTTTTTTTACATTCACTTGTTGGTTTTTATATAAGAGGTCTTATTGTTCTCGGAATTTAAAGTTTTCAGCTATCGGAAAAAGTGTGTTTTGTCACATGATATACTGACAGTATGAAAAAGCAGATAGCTGGTTTTACTTTGATTGAAATTATTGTGGCGCTATCGATTGTGGCTATTTTGAGCTCGTTTTTGTACGCCAGCTTCTCAGATGC
>JBLIOC010000006.1:0-39065 GCA_047639355.1 Minisyncoccia bacterium
GGTGCCAATAAGTATGACATAATTATGCTGAGCAAACTTATTAGAGAGTTAGCCCCCCATGCAATAAGCACGTCAATACGCGTGTAAAGTTGTAAGCCAAGTCAATAGTCGCGAGAAATTTCTCGCGACTATTTTATATCCGCAATCTGTTGTGCCATTTCAATATCAAACTTCCCTACTTTTATTCGACGTAAGTTCTGAAGCGTGGCCGGGTAATTAATTTTTCGACCAAGCTCCTCGGCTAACGATCTTATATAAGTCCCGCTACCAACTTTAAATCTAACCGTGGCAACAGCCCTCTCGCCAATAACCTCAACTTTAAATAGTTCAACTTCAAAGACCTTCATAGTGCGAGTTGGCAAATCCGTGACTACTTCACCAGTTTTTTCAGCTTTACGGGCTCGCTTATACATTGGAACACCGTCTACTTTAATAGCGCTATAAGACGAAACCTCAAGAGTTAACTCGCCAATCATATCTTCTAGTGCTACTGAAATTTTGTTTCGCAAAATTTCCACTGTTTCACTAACAATTTTTTCATCCAGAACAACACCCTCCATATCACCAGTCGACCGTCTCTCACCAATAAGGACTTCAGCTAGATACTCTTTATCTAGCTTCACAAGCTCTGTAAGACGTTTAGTACCTGGCCCGATACCTATAATCATGAGTCCTGTTGCTAACGGGTCGAGTGTGCCAGCGTGGCCTATTTTCTTAATTCCCAGTCGCCTTCGAAGTCTGCCAATGACACCAAAGGAAGTGATCCCTTTTGGTTTATCAATCAGCATTAATTCTGGAACGGAATCCATCTTATACAAATGCAACTAACTTAATGAGGAAAAATGTAAAGAAAATAATCATTGCTACTCCCTCCCAACGCTGAACCTGACGAGCCAAGCCTAAAACAAACAAGATTAAAGAAGCAGCGACCAAAACAGTGATGCCAAGTTCCATAACAACTTGATCAGCCACAAGCGGGACAATGAGTCCAGGAAGACCCACTACCAACAAAATATTAAATGCATTGGAGCCAAAAATGTTTCCGATGGCCAGGTCAGTCTCACCGCTCTTAAGAGCCTGAAGTGACACAAACAGTTCTGGAAGTGATGTACCGATCGCAATCGCCCCGATTGAAACCAGGCCGATCGGTATCGAAAAGCCGGCTGCAATATTAACCGCCATTTCTACTGTGTAATGCGCACCAATAAGTACTGCCAGTATGCCCATGACAATAAATACGATGTTTTTGAGAGTGATCTTACCGTTGTCGTTTTCAACCGCCATCTCCTTCTTGGCTGTATTATTAGAGGAAAATAGATACCACATGTAGGCACAAAATGTACCAAAGAGAAGCATAGCCTCAACCCGATCAATTACTCCATCATAAACACTAGCCACGAAGTGAACTGTAGCTATGAAGAAAATAGGCAACTCTGTTTTAAGAAGATTCCTATTAATCATCACTGGACCACCAACCATTGCTAGCACACCAACAATTAGCAAAATATTTGTAATATTCGAACCAACTGCGTTAGCTATCACAATTTCTGTGGTTCCAGCAACAACAGCGGCGATTGAGGAGGCTAGTTCCGGAAGTGAAGTTCCTAATCCTACAATCAAAACTCCAATTGCAAATGAACTCATACCTAGAGCAGCTCCAACTTTTTTTGCCCCTTCGACAAACAAATCTGCGCCCCGAACTAGTACATACAGCGATGCTCCCATAATTCCTCCCCACTGTGCTAACTGAATCAATTCCATATTAATGAAGTATACCTTAATGCACTAAGGCACTTGGGTCAACCATGAGTAAAAGTCCAAGAAGGAACATCACACACTCACAATCAGCACGCCCAAACAGTAATACTACAGGTTTTCTGTAACTATCGTATCAACCTGAGGCTGAGCATCAGAAATGAATAAAGTTGGCAATAAAACCAGACTTAGGACAAAAATGACGAATAATTTTTTCACGGCACAAATAGCACGACAAAGTACCCTTTGGCACTGTTCCGGTTCCGAGAATAAGCTCTAAGGCATGGGCGGATTCGTAGCAAAATTCGTAATAGTTGCATAATGTAAACTTACGGGGGATGCAGATTCTAGAGTGAAATAATTGCATTTAAAGATTCAGAGCGCACGTTCCAGGAATCCGCCCTAGGTCTGGGGCGGATTCGGAACAAAATTCATAATATATCCTTCGGGTATTTATTCATTTTTTAGTCAACGTATTGCAAGAAATCACCATATCCACCCGTTTGCATGTCAGCTTTCGCGATGAACTTTAATGCCACTCCATTCATACAATACCGAAGTCCTGTACTATCCTTAGGTCCGTCAGAAAATACGTGTCCAATATGATTGTCAGCAATAACCGAACGGATTTCTGTTCTAGTGCTAAAGAGACCTTTGTCTTCTTTTTCTATAATCGCACCGTCTGTAATCGGCCGCACGAATGAGGGCCACCCTGTTCCCGAGTCAAACTTGTCTTTAGATGAATATAGCGGCTCTCCAGACAAGACGTCTACATAAATACCGGGCTCATAAATCTTATCCAGCGGGCTGCTGCCTGCTTTTTCAGTTCCGTCATTTTGAGTTACTCTATACGTTAACTCGTCAATTTCTTCTTTCAATTCATCAGCAGTTGGTTTTTTGTAATTACTCCACATATACGTTTGATTAGAATTAGTAGTCGCCTTAGTTCGCCACGGTAGAGCTGTACTATGGTCATTTGCTCCCCAGTACTTTTTAATAAAAGCATCTCGTCCAGAAGCGGTCCGATAGTACTGATACTTCAGTTTACTTAACGTCCCTTTGTAATAGTCTTGATGAAAATCTTCTGCCCTCCAGAAAGTAGCACGTTTTTCAACATCTATCGCTAAGGGTTTGTCATATGGACCTTTATCATCCACCTCAGTTATTAGATTATCAATAATCTGCTTTTGTGCATCATTTTCATAATAGAAGGCCGAAGAATATTTATCCCCACGATCAGCAAATGTTCCATCATCGTCAGTTGGGTCTGTAGTCTTCATGGTGACAATTAGTACGTCCTCAAAAGAAACCTGGTTTGCATCATATGTTACCTCAACCACTTCTCTGTGTCCTCCTGAACCATAATCCTGGTATGTGGGTTTTTGCGAACTTCCACCAGAATAGCCAGAGACGACTTCAATTACACCTGGAAGCTTCTCTAAATCAGATTCAACACACCAGAAACAACCTCCAGCTACTAACATTGTTTGAATATTGACTGCTGACTGAATACTAACTGGTGACCCACTACCTGTCATAATATCTTCAGCTTTTTCAACTTCTGGTAAATCAACAACATCGGCTTCAGGAGAAAGCGAAGCTATTGGTTCCCCAACTGGCATCTCGTCCGTCACGTCAGCCTTACTGTCTATAGCAAGTGATTCAACTTCTATCTGCTGCTCCTCTTGCATAATCGGAACAATCTCTACTGGAGCAGGCATATCAGGCTGACCAAATCCAAAGAAAGCTGCGATTGATACTAGAATGCTATTTATGAAACCCATATCTGTGTACAATGTTAATAATTAAGTTTATGTCTGTACCAATTGGTACTCGTGAGAGACTAAAATATTTCAAACGAGCGGACCCAGTGATGCGCAATTACAAACCACACTACGTCTGCAAGATTCGCAAGACCACTGAGAACTGGTCACCTCATCGGACACTGGCTTCGCTCGCCCTATGGCACCAGAAAGATAATTCGACTGGAGTTTAAGAAGATAAGGAATTGAATTACCACCTTTATCAATCGCCTGTAGTTCAGCTACTAGGGCTTGGTAATCAGGTACTAACTCACCTACTAAATCCCAAAACTGTCGACCGTGATTAAGGTGTGCCAAATGGCAGAGCTCATGCACAATAATGTAATCTCGCAGATGTTCAGGCAAAAATTGAATTTTGTAATTAAAGTTTAGGTTTTTAAGAGAAGAGCAACTTCCCCAACACCGTCGCTGATTACGAATTGCCACGCGCTTCCAGTCTAATTGATAATACTTATTGAAGTGACAGAGGCGTTCGAGCACCAACTCGCGGGCCGACTCTTTATGCTCAACATAGTGTTTAGTCACACTACTAGCTCGCCTTACTCTCTTCGTTTTCTTTCGCCATCTCCACATAAACATTAAAGCTGTAAAGATACTGACGACTTGCTCTCAAGTGTAAATTGCATTCGGGCCAATCGGACTAGAGTGTAGTCATACTCTTCATCAGCCTCTTCATAAATAGGTTTCAGTTTTTCGGTGCCATGTATTTTCATCGCGGCATCCAGTATCTCTCTAGCATTACCCCAGTCCACGTCATCTGGCTCCAAATGATTGAGGTTGTCGGAAACTAAATTACCATCGCCAGCTAACTTTTCTATATGGGTCCAAACAGTTGTCTCGGTCAGAGAACGAGCATTAGCTATATACTTAACACCTCTACCCTGAAGCAATAAGTCTTTAGTTAGCACATAAGTACTTTCAACATGCACTTTTGATTGAGCATTTTTTCGAACCAGTCCTACTTCACCTTCTTTTGGAACCTTACCACCCTGAGCAACTACAAAACGTTCGTGCATTTCTGCCACATCTTTATCTTCCATAGCAATAAAAGCATCTTCTGCCGAGGTTGATTCTGCATGAAACTTTTTATCTTGCAAGACGATTTTTGGGTCAACCTGAAGAGCGTTCGGGTGCATACCAAGAATCTTCAGACCATCCAGCGACCGAATACGAGAAAGAGCAACGTAACCCTGGCCGTAGACAAAAGCCTTAGACAAATCTATTTCAGCAGCATCAAGTGACATTCCCTGACTCTTATGTACCGTAATGGCCCAGGCAAGGCGAAGTGGTAACTGTTCAATGGAAGCAAGTATTTTACCGTCTTCAGCCAACTCCCAAGAGGTAGTCTTCATCAAAATTTCTTTTCCGTCGGTTGTTTCAATTACCGGAAATCCTTCATCAAAGCGCACCACACGAGCGAGTGTTCCATTTACATAACCAGCTTCGAAATTATTCTTAGTACACATCACCATCGCATCTTCTTTTAAAATTAGTATTTCAGGCGACAGGCAATTTTTAACCAAACCTTCAATCATCGGCTTCTTTCCTTTAGCAGACATTTGAAACTTCTTGACCGAGCCGGGTAACTCAGACAGTTTCTGACTATTTACCGCATCAACATCAAGATTGTGTGTATAGAGACGTGTCGGCTCAATGTTTTCGTACGCAATTTCCTTTTGCTCATTAAGGAGGGTGTAGTGTTCTTCTTCAATTTCATTTCGACGTATAGAACCAAGTAACCCAAGTAGCATTTCATCATCTTGTCTGTATTGCTCTGTGATATAGCAAATGAGAGGCTTCATGTTAAGCCAAGCGTTAGACTCAAAAGAGTAGCGCATCATGTCGCCCTGACGCGTCACTGGTGGAAGTTGAAAGAAGTCTCCAATACAAACTATCTGCAAACCACCAAAAGATTCTTCACTATGACGAACCGTTTTAAGGACCTGATCAACCATATCGAGTATCTTTCCGTCGAGCATGGAAATTTCATCAATCACCAGAACCTGAGCTGCTTTCGCCCGTTTTACAATCCTCTCTTTAGTGGTAATAATTTCTAAATCTTGAGGCGAAAGAAAGTCCTTAATTCCTATACCGCTCCAGGAGTGAATTGTCATCCCTCCAATATGAGTTGCCGCGATGCCAGTTGAAGCGGTCACAGCTACATTGAGTCCAGCCGCTTCGAGCCAAGCTACGTATTGATTAATTACGTACGTCTTCCCGGCTCCAGGCTCTCCGGTGAGGAATACATTAGCTCCTGTTTTAAGGATATCAAGGGCTCTTTCTTGTGTCATAGGGGTAAGAATACCACATATAGATTTCAATTGATTAATCGCTGATTGCCTCTAATTTATATCTGCCTTGTATCCAACAACACGAAATTATTATCAGGGACAAATTATTTGTCCATAGTTTTTTGTCTTTGTTTTCAAATTTTAAACTGTGAAAAACCTAAGTCTTGAAAGTTTCTCCCGTGTATACTAATAGTAATGCCTAGCTCTTCAGTGGACAAGAAGCCAGGAGGTCAAACACGCGTGCGAACTAAAAAAGCACCGGTGAAAAAACCTGCCCGAAAAACTTCTGTTAAAAAAGAATCTATTGTAACGACTACTGTCAAGAATGCCGCTCGAAAAATAGTCCCAACCTCAACCATAAAACGCAATCCTCTTGGACACCTCCTCATGGAAGATACGTTCCGTACAGCTGGCTTCCGTGGCGGTATCTCAACAAAGAAGGAACTCCTCGACGCATACAGTTATGACGAGAGTATTTTCTGCGTCCGTCCGCAAGTTGTTATCCAACCCAAAAACCGCCGCGATGTAGAAATTGCGGCAACTGTGATTGCCGAACAAACGAAGCGATTCAGCTCACTCTCACTAACTCCTCGCGCCGCTGGAACAGGTCTTGGTGGAGGGTCTCTCACTGACTCGGTGGTTATCGATCTATGTGCCCACCTTAACAAAATCGGAGAAGTTACTGAAAAGAAGGGAAAGATTACCTTCACATGTGAACCCGGTGCGATGTGGCGCGATGTTGAGAAAAAACTCAAAGAACATGATGCTTATTTACCACCATATCCAGCCTCAAAAGATATTTGCAGTGTTGGCGGTGCCGTCGCCAACAATTCTGCTGGTCCAGATTCTCTCCGATACGGACAATGTGCGGACTGGGTCGAATCAATTAACGTAGTACTTCATGACGGTCATACTTACACTATAAAGCCGCTCACCTATCGTGAGTTCAAGATGCTTATCAAGAAGGACCACGAACACGCTCGCATCGTTAAAGAAGTCTTTTCTTTAATTAGTAAAAACGAAGCGGAAATTAAGCGAGGAAAGCCTGAAACAAAGAAGAATAGTGCAGGATATGCACTCTGGAGCGTAATCCCTGAAGGTGTCAGTAAGTTTAAGAAAGGTGTCGGTACCTTCGATTTGACACGCCTCATCTCTGGAAGCCAGGGCACAATTGGAATTATTACCAATATAACCATGCGTGCTTTAACTATCCCTAAAAACACCACCCTCATTACTGTTCCTGTTTTTAACCTTGAAGACGCAGCCTCATGTATAACCGAAGCTCTAAAGTACAATCCAATTAACATTGAAATATTTGACGCTCTAACTTTTAATCTGGCTCTGCGTAATCCTAGTTTTTTCAAAAAGCGTATGCCCTTGAGTCAGTACTACAAAGTCATGCTTTCGATGTATACCACTTACCATGTACGGTACAGACGAAAGATTCCTGAATTCACTATTCTCGTTACCATTGATGAGGACACCGCCATTGAAACTGAGCCAGATATTATTGCAAAAAATATTTCTAGTAGCAAAGTTAAGGCAAGAGTTATTACTAATCCAAACGAAGCCGAAATGTATTGGCAGCTTCGTCGCGCTAGCTACAGTCTTTCAAAATTCCAGGACATAACCAAACGTCCTGCCGCGTTTCTTGAGGATGTCACTGTTCCTCCAGAAAACCTGTCTAAATTCTTCACGCAAATCAAAAGTTTCCTTAAAGAATTCAACGTCACGGCGGCTGTGCACGGACATGGTGGTAACGGTCATTTCCACTTCTATCCCCTTCTAGATTTCACTAACAAAACCACACCTGCCTTGGTCGAAAAAATGGCTGATAAGTTCTTTTCTACCGCAGTAAAATTCCACGGTAATATTTGCGGTGAACACAATGACGGTATTATTCGCACACCCCACCTCAACAAGATGTTTTCCAAGAAAATGTTAGACCTGTTCAAGAAAACTGAAAATCTATTTGACCCAGACGACATCTTTAACCCTGGTAAAAAAGTGAACCCTCGCTTTGACATCAAATCTACCATTCGTACAAAGAACTAAATACCGCATAAATACTCTTCCCTCAGGTCGAGTTTTTTGCTATAACTATGCGCAATTGGTCCCATCGTCTAACGGCTAGGACACAGGATTCTCATTCCTGTAATCGGGGTTCGATTCCCCGTGGGATCACAAATATATTCTTAGAAAAGCACCCTTGAGTGTTTTTCTTTTGAATATACCTGTGATCCCACGAGCAAACCTGCTGGGAGCTGGTTTACGCGGGAATCGAAAAGCGGTTTGGGGTAGTTTGAGAACGTAGTGAATCAAAATATCCAAACGCTGCACCGTCCATGTAATGGAAGATACTCCCCGTGGGATCACTAGTAGAAAAAGAGCGCGCCTCAGTGGGTGTGCCTTTTTCTTTAGTGATACTAGAGTAAACAGTCTGGGAGACTGTTTACGGGGGAATCGAAGCTGTTGCCAGCTGGATTGTAGCGGAGCGAAACAATCTAGCGACAACGGATACTGTTCGTGTAACGAAAGATACTCCCCGTGGGATCACAAAAGAGAGAGCTGGTTCGAGCACTCGAGAAGGGTTCGGACGCAACAAAAGACAGTTCCAAGCGCACTGTCTTTTGTTGTAGTAATATATGAATATATGGAAAAGTTAACTATCAAATTAGAAAACTGTTACGGTATAAAAAAGCTCGAACATGAGTTTGATTTTTCAAATTTCAAAACGACTGTCGTATACGCAGGAAATGGCATAATGAAAACATCTTTTGCTAAGACGTTCGATGATCTTGCTACAAATAAAAAACCGCACGACCAACTAGATGATTCATTAATACCAACTTCAGACGCACTGGACGAATCTGGAGCTCAGATAAATCCAGAGCATATACTAGTAATAAAGCCATACAGTGAAGAAGTCTTTAATTCTGGAGAGAAAATTCTTACACTTTTAGCTAATAAAGAAACGAGGGAGGAATATTTAGCAATATATAAGGAAATCGAATCCTTAAAAAAAGCTGTCCTTCCAGGTCTAAAAAAGATTTCAGGTAGTAGTAACTACGAAGAAGAAATTCTTAGCACCTTTTCTCATCTTGAGAAACAAAACATATTTGAGGTTTTTGACCAAATAATTCCTCAAATAAAAAGCTCAAAAGATACATTTAACTTCAAATACAACGAGGTTTTTGACAAAGGAGGAAAAGTTAAAGAGTTTGTAGGAAATAAATATGATCTGCTTACTCAGTACTTAGAAAAGTATAATAGCCTCATTACAGAGTCTTCATTTTTCACAAAAGACGAAAGTAACATCTTTGGAACAACCGAAGCAAAAGATCTTAATAATTCCCTAGGAGGTAACGAGTATTTTGTAGCTGGGCATGGCTTATTGCTGAAGTCTCACGGTACTATATCAAGCAAAGAAAAGCTCAATGACATTATCGAGGAAGAGATTGCAAAGGTTTTCAACAATGATGACCTGAAGCAATTATTTAAAGAGATAGACGATGCTCTTGAGAAGAATAAAGATCTAGTGGCTTTTAAGAAAGTTATTGAGAAAGATCCATCTATCCTACTTAGATTAAGTGACTATGAAGTATTTAGGCAAGAAGCATGGTATAGCTTTCTAAAGAAAATAGAAGTTGGACTTGAGCAATTGATTGAGCTTTACAATAGTAAAAAACCAGATTTAGAAGCAATCATTCAACGAGCAAAAGATGGACAGTCAGCATGGGAGGCAGCTATTGATGAGTTTGATAACAGATTTGTTGGGATGCCTTTTGCTTTAAGAATCAATAACAAGGCTGATGCAGTTTTGAATGAACAAACTCCAGCTATTGATTTCTTCTGCGGAGATAAAAAAATCGATAGGAAGAAATTACTAGATAATGTTTTGAGTCAAGGTGAACGTAGGGCTCTCTATCTACTAAATGTTATTTTTGAAATAAAATCAAGACAGATGAAGGGTCAGGTAACCTTGTTCGTTATTGATGATATAGCTGATTCTTTTGATTACAAAAATAAGTATGCGATTGTTGAGTATCTAAAAGACCTCTCAGACGAGGGGAATTTTTATTCAATAATACTGACGCATAACTTTGATTTTTTCAGAACTTTACACTTGCGAATACTCCATGGACAACACAGGGGTACTCATTCTCTCATTGCAGAAAAACTAACCAATGAAATTAAATTAATTCCAGCAGAAGAAAGGGATGTTATAGCACCTTTTGAAAACTGGAGGCAGGGCGTAAATGATAATGAAAGACATCTGATTGCGTGTATTCCTTTCGTACGCAATTTGATTGAATTTAAAGATGGACAAGATGATAACTATAAATGGTTAACTCACCTTCTTCATATAAAAACTCAAAACGAGACTGTTAAGGCAACGTCCGATATTACTATTGCCGATTTACAAACCCCGTTCCAGAATGTTTTATCTGATGTTGCATTTACATTTACAGACGCAAATAGGAAACTTGTCGATGTTATTGAGGAGCAGATTGCAGCAATAAAGCTCGAAGATAGTACTGACTCAATCACTTTAGAAAATAAAATTATTCTTGCTATTGGAATCAGATTGAAAGCAGAGGAATATATGTGGTTGAAAGTTACAGACCAAGACCCAGTAAATGGATCTCAAACAGGAAAATTGTTTGGGAGATTTAAGCGTGATTTCAAAGACAATGAGGTGTATAAGGAATCAATAAAAACTCTTGAAAGTGTCAATATAATGACTCCAGAAAATATTCACCTTAACTCATTTATGTATGAACCAATACTTGATATGGGTATAGATGAGTTAAAGAATTTACACTCTAATGTCTGTGAGTTACTGACGAATTGTTGAAATTTTGCCATTTTTCAAAAATAACTCACTGTTTACACACCAAGAGTAATGGGGATACGTCCGTTATTTCAGGAGTAATGGGGATACGTCCGTTATTTCAGTGATTTATGTTGTGTAATAATTATATTTTAGAAGTAATGGGGATACGTCCGTTATTTCAGTGATTTATGTTGTGTAATAATTATATTTTAGGTCTCCCTGCTCCACGTACAGTACTTTGCATACCGTACTTCTCAACCACATGATCAGTCCATTCTACGGAACCGTAGGGTGCTCCCTTCCTTATAGATTGGTGAATCGTATCCAGCTTATCGTTATGTAAAAGTGTATTAACAGATGTTAAATAATTGGCAGGTAATTCTATTGGTAAAGAAGATAGAAATTTTTTGTCTTCTTTATTATTCCTCTGTCTACGATAGAGTGACGACCACTTCCAATTTTCTGCTTTTGGAGTAAGTTTTGCACGGAGAGGATTTTGTTCAACATAACGAATTAGGTCCTTGAGATGCTTATCTTCTTCCACAGGAAATGATTTGTATGTACTCTGTTATAAGTGGTCATCTCCAACACTTTTCGTCGTTACACGACCATTTGAACGGTTGATAACGTGGTATACGACTCCTCCAACAGCAACTCGATTCATCCGTGGCATAAATATATTTATGCCACGTAAATCAGTAATATAACGGACGTAGCCCCATTACCCCCTGCTATGTCGCCTCTTTGAGCTCTTGGCATTTAAATACCCTAGCGTAAATGCTCCTAACCCCTTTATTTCACTACATGTCTCTGATTTCAATATGCTTTATCTGATTATTGCTCACAATAATATATGCACGCTTTAACTCTGACACCTGTTGACCGAAGGTTGTAGTTCCAACTAGAGTGAGATTAAACAATACTACGCCGGGCCGACTCTGCTCAACACTATCAACCTTCCACGTCAGTGATATATAGCCACCTAGAAGATTTCGGAGTATTTCCATAATCTGACTCTGTCCTAAATATACACCCTGTTTTTCTGAACTATACGTAGTATCCTTGGTCAGTAATTTTTCTACTGCAATTAAATTTCTGTCGTTGAGTAGATCAAAATACTGTGTCGAGACAGTAAGTGCTTCTGCATGCAAGGTTTGTCGACTTGCCAGGTCTGCATAGGCTTCATAGGTTGGCTTCAGTTCGTTGAGTACATTCAGACACAGAGAATTATCTGTCTGAAACAACTGGCAAGTTTCTTGAAGTGTCTGCTCCTGAACGCCAGATAGCTGTGCATACCCAAGAACACCTTGGTAAAATGAATACCTCAGTTGCGGTGGGAGACCTGTAACGTACACTTCTGAACCCTCAAGATTCTGCCCCTTAAATTTACTCATCATTGTGATACCTAGACCCTTTAGACAGAATCCAGCATTCGCTTCAGAGAGACTACTTTGAGTGCAAGTAGTAACTGCCCCAAAATAATCCTTTGGGTTCTCTCTTAAATAACCAAACGGCGCATACAAAAAACAAGTTGGCTGTTCGTCCGGCTTGGCATTCATACACGTCGCTAAAGGATCTGCAGTGTCCCAACCTAACGTGTCGACACCTACATGATCTGTATTACCCCAGAACTGCTCCATACGTATGCCTTCAAAGCAGCGGTACATATCAGTCTCTACCTCTACCCTACGGCAATCATTTAGGGCACCATCGATTTCACGCTCATTTGAAAGCATAAACACATGACCAATACCGTGGTAACAACTCTCACTCTCTACCTCTGGCAACAGCTCACAAATAACGTCAGGTGTAGCCATAAACTCAGGCTGATGCAGTGAAAGCTGTTCGAGAATACCGTGCATATATCCCCCTGCACAGATGTACTGCACCAAAGGATGATTAACATGATTTGGATTGTTGAACGTCATCGCCTCAGAGAATCCATACAATTCATAGGCCCGATGCCCTAAATCATGTGCGACATCATGACAATTAAGCGCCAGATCTGGGTCAGCCTGGACAGCATCTACGATTGTAAAGATGGAATTAGGATCATCAGGAATAAAGAGTGCAAGCAGTTCATCACGCACTGAAGTAAGACCTTCGGGGGTTTTATTCAATTCTCTCTCTTCATGAGAATGATCAGAAACAACAATTGTACCCCGATGCACAGATTTATTGTGGTTATGAAAGCCAAAGGTGCCCGTAATTTCAAAAGTATAATCAAACTCATTATCCTTACCGTAATCAGCGAGCGCATCGAAGTTAGAGTGGTCGGTGTGCTCAGGGTGGGGATCGGAGCCTACCCACATGGGTATCTCAGTTAAATTTTTGAATACCACTGTTTCGCCCACTAAAACCTCTAAACGTTTTGGTATAAAGCCAGTCTCGGTATATACAATTATGTGATTAGCGTTGCCAGACACGTCAACTTCATGACTATGGTCATGTTCTTCATCAGACTGCTCAACGTGGACAGATTGTTCTAGATCTTCTAAGATAAAACTCAACAATGAGTACCCAAACCATACAACAAAAATAACAAGAATTGAGAGTACAAAAATATTTTGTTTTTTTGTTGTGTGAAAGGACATAATGAGTGATGTATTGATTATAGAATACAACACTATACGATATAAAAATTATAGATAACTGGAAAACTTTAGTGGTAATGGTAATGGGGGTAATGGGGATACGTCCGTTATTTCAGTGATTTATGTTGTGTAATAATTATATTTTAGGTCTCCCTGCTCCACGTACAGTACTTTGCATACCGTACTTCTCAACCACATGACTCCTCCAACAGCAACTCGATTCATCCGTGGCATAAATATATTTATGCCACGTAAATCAGTAATATAACGGACGTATCCCCGTTACCCTACTAGTGACTGATGTTTGCTTGTTCATTTTTTGTTCCGTAAAAACAAATTAATACCCGTCACGTTTAAATCCGATGTTAAAGTACAGATTTAAAAAGTCAGGCACAGTATCTGGAGCAACCTCAAAAAGTGCATTAAATTCGCATGGAACATTAGAAGCTAATTTTAAACCAACAACTTCATCGCCATATTCAATTAAATCTTTGAGTCTGGGTAAACTTTTGCAAGTACTTATTCTTGTCCAAGAAGGCTCAAAAAAAGGGTCAACCCCACCAAAACTATTTCCCTCGACATCTTTAAGATACAGACCACTTAAGTTAAAAGCCTTGCTACTCGATATAGTTGATGTGCCAACGTAGTTCACCATAAAGGTTGCTTGAATAAATTTACTGGAAGTATAGATGCGTGTAGTTCCATTCCAATAACTTTGTCCGGCATCTTTGAATTTTAAATCACTAAATTTGTAGTTTTTTTCAATCTCAGTTGAGCCTTTTTTAAAAACAACTGACACCCTACTCTCATTCCACTTTTGCTGTTGCAATATTTTATAATCCTCTTTTTCTTGCATAGAGTGACGCACCTCTTGTATTACAAATACAGAAAACATGACAACAATAAGAATAATAACAGTTTTATTTTTTAATGTTTTTTGACGCTCTGTCTTTGTTTTCACATTTTCTCCAGTCTTGATACTATCTAATTTACTAAAGCGTAACTTTATATACTCACTCTCAGTCCTGTCTTTGTCATTGCCTACCTTTGCAACAGCCTTCATCCACAAAGCATCATCCTTGATGTCTGACTTCTTTTCTTCTGCAATCTGCTCATATATAGCTTCTTCTCTCGCCTTTTTCTTATTGGATTTGAACATATATCAAAAATAGTATTCTATAAACTCAATATTAACACTGTACTAAGTACAAAACTAGTTATTAAAACAAAAATCTACGTTTTTACTAAAACTTGCTTTAGCGTCTCCTTGTGGTGAATAGTTTCTGCCAATGTATAGGATGGGTCTGTGCAGACAGTTTAGTTTTTTGATAGATATAATGACTATTTCCGGAGGACAGGCCTTCGGAGACACAAGTTAAAATCAAAGCAATTGACTAAGCTTTCGGAGATATATAATTACTTTAACTCCACTTGAGCTAACAAACCGATACTAGACCAAATATAATCCCTATCTTTATAAAGTTCGGAAAGCCATGCTATTGGGTCACAGATTGACAAAACACTATTTTAGTGTATACTATTGCTAGTTACAGAAACCTCAGACAATTCATTTACGGGAGAAATCCTCATGAACAAAGAAAAAATCGCTCTTTACGCATCTTCTGCTGTGTTCGGAATCTTCTGGATGCTACTCATGTTCCTCCACTTCTCTGGAACGCTGATGGCTGTATCCAGTGCAATCCCGGGACTTCAGGCAATGGTTCAGTTTGGACTGATAGGCACACCCGCCATCATCCCTGCCATACTGACCTTTGTCGTTGTCTACACGATTGTCTACTTCCAGGAACTGCCGGAAGAGTCAGTCTAGCGACACAGCGATCCAACTACGAGGCCGTTAAGCAAATCTGCTTTTCGGTCTTTTCTAATGTAAAATTTTGAACTTGTTTTACAACTCGGTTCCAATTCGCACTACTTAGGATCACTAGCATAGAAAGAGTGCCTTTGTGGACGCCTTTTCTATTTGTGATCTCACAAGTAAAGAGTCTGGAAACTTTTTTCATGGGAATCGAAAAGCTTTTGAGGTAGATTGAAGAAGAGTGAAACTATCTTGGTAAAAGGTATACTGATCATGTAATGACCGATACTCCCCTTTTGATATATATATTGCTCATTACTCATAATTTTGTTCGTACATTCTTCTGTACTGGCAAAAACTATATTTGGTACAAATAAAATGAAAGTAAATATTTTTAAGAGGTAAAGCACTTTACTCTCCCAAAAATACTGATTCACTTTCAAGAATCATCTGAAAATTAGAATGCAAGGTGAAAAAACTTATGTATCGTTGGTTGTTTTGTAAAACAATATCGTAAGGAGTTTTTCCACCATTTATTATTAGGGTGTATTTATTTTTTAATTCGTGGATACTAATATTGGAATAATTAATAGGTACATACACCTTTATTTTTTTTAAAAATTGTTTTGGAAAATCATTTTTAACTCCAATAGCAACTTCAAAGGGCTTGAAGTCATAAAAACCTATTGAGTAAGAATTAACTTCAATATAATCATCAAGTGTTTTTCCAATTTTATTTATATACATATGACCCATCTGATCACTTGAACCTTTTTCAACTTCTAGAATGACCCCATTGATAAACTCCTTCCTAAAATCTTCGTCGGGCACAAAAATGCCATTCTTACCATTCTCTATTGATAACGAAGAAAAAGGAACTGATAATTCTTTGTCTAATCTAAGGTACAAGTTATTAGCTGATAGCGGGTTAAAACTTAGTTTATTATTTAGTGTTAACTCACCAGACTCTCCATTGTAAACATACTTTAGTTTAGCAATATTATTATCTATTCCATCTACCACAAAGGAACTTATATCAATTAAATTGTCAGAGTCACTGTTAATAGATAATGCTTCAACTTTTCGTTTGTTTTTACTTGCTACATTGTTTCCTATATTCTCATTTTCTAAAACAGACCAACATTTAGTATCATTACAGACTTTTAAACTACTGAGATTTGATTGTTGGCTAGAACTGAAAATTACTTGGATATTTAGGATAGATTGTTCCGTGTTGCTATCATCTGCATTTGTAGACAAAGAACCAACATCTTCTTGTGACGAACCACTACTTTGTATTGGCTTTCCAGAGTCACCACCACAACCAACAAGTAAGATAGTTAAGGCTGTGACGATAATAATTCCCGTTAAAGCTGATTTTTTTGTGATTTCATATATACCATCTAATAACTTTACTTAAAATTACTACGGAGCCCGGTCCTCCGTAGTTACATACCGCCAGTGCCAGGGTTCATATCTATAGCCAGTTTCTTTTTCTGCGCCTTTTGGATAACTCATTACAAATCCATACTCCTGGGCATTCTCCATCAACCAATGCCACTCAGGTGATTCATTAAAATCATCTGAAACTGATGCAAACGCAATACTTTCCCCAGTCACATCAATAGTTGTCCCAAGCTGATGTTCAGAGTACCCAGGGAGGGCCACCTCATCATACGCTGATTTCCCTTGCACACGTAGCCAGAAATTTAAAATAAGTTGTTGCACTTCAGGATGTCGATACCCAGAAGTCACTTTAAGAATATATCCTTCTTCTGCAGCACCCATACGCAATGCTTCAAAAGCTTCATGTGTAGTATTTGTTAAGCAGATAATTTTTCCTTTAGTATATGCGGGATCAATCGCCATTAAATGTTGTGGTACGTATCCATACGGTATCCCCTCTTTCCTTGTGTCAGAGGCAGAGTCTAATGCTAAAACATCTTCACTTTCTGGGCATGACAGTGTCAAAAAAACTGTGTTGATGTGCTCGCGTGTTTCTGCATTTACTGCACCATTTGCAACAAGCCCATGTATCAGTTGATACTTCTTTACTGCCGTTGCGGTGATTTCACCATAATAACCAGTAATCATATCGTCCTGATCTGGATAAATACCATCTGACCAACGTAGGTACGACTGTAGAAGCTGTACTTCAGCGTCCCTAGAACCAATATTGAGATCTAGTTGCAGCCCTCCGTGATCCTGCCATTGTTTCAAAACTCGTATCTCACTACTGATAACTAAAGACAGGAGTGACGACGGAGAAAACACAAACGAAATAGCGAGCAACACAATACTTGTTACAGTAATAGTACCGAGTATGTATATATATTTCTTAGTTTGCAGTAACTTCATAATTATCTCATGATACACCAAATATCAGTTACTATTACCCTCCCTATCTACAGAGACCAGGACTCCGTAGTTACTCATACCGGTAAGATCTTTTGCTTCGAGGACTACATCTTCAAACAATTTATAATCAATTGGTTTGCTGAATATTTGATGGCGACCTGCAGTTCTATTTATTACGTGATATATTTCGTCACCAATATCTACTCGAGAAAGTCTTGGCATGTATAAATTATGCCACATGTTTCTTACAACAAATCATGACTATCGCTATTACCTCCAAACGTTAAGCCAAACGTATTAACGCAGGGTAGAACTTTTTGCTATACTTTTGCTATGACATTTTGGAACTCATTACAAACTCTTGTAGATAAAAGTGAAATAAAGATTGACCGACCCAAAGACTCAATACATCCTCAGTATCCTGATTACATCTATCCATTTGATTATGGGTATCTGGATGGAACTACTTCTGGAGATGGTGACGGAATTGATTGCCTGGCTGGTTCGCTTGGAGGTAGCGAGATTAAAATTCTCATAGGCTTTACGTCAGAAGATATGCAAACTATTTTGAAAGGTCATCAAAGAGGTTCGATGGATGATTTACTGATTGAAAAATAGTTATGACTATATACGAAAAAACAGTCGCTTATGTTGATAGTGCATTCAACGGAAAACAAAAGGCTCACTTTGAACGAGCGGTGTATTGGCTGGAGCAGTTTTTACCTGAGAGTTCAGAGATACATAGAGTAGCTGCCTACGCACATGACATTGAGCGAGCATTCCGACCGGCAGACAAGAAAGAGCCTGATGACTATTTAGACAAAGAGTTCTTGATATACCACCAAGAAAAAGGAGCTGAAATTATGAAAGAGTTTCTGGCTGAGGAAGGCCAGTCAGAAGAGTTTATTGAAGTAGTGGTACACATTATTTCTCGACACGAGTTTGGTGGAGATGATGTGCAAAATGCAATGATGGATGCTGACTCGGTCAGTTTCTTTGAAACAAATGCCGAGAACTTTGTGCACAAGAAAGCAGCTGTTGAAGGGTATGAAAAGGTAAAGCGAAAACTTGACTGGATGTTCTCTCGTATTGTGTCTGAACAAGCGAAAAGTGAAGCACGAGGTAACCATGAGCGGCTTATAGTTGAGCTTAAAAAATACAAATAGTTTACCCTCATACATTGCTTCACAGCGGACACTGATGATTTTTTACTAGACGAATAATTAGAGAGTTGAAAAATCCTTCGATTTACTACAACTTAAAAATATATCGAGGCGATTGTACTTATCTTCGTCTATATATTCAATACAAGATCTGTAAAAGTAGTCAGTGTTCGGGATTAAGTCGCTAAGTGTTCTGTAGTATAAATCACTACCGTCTAAATCACTGTCAAGTAAGATTTTTTGAAATCTGTCACCGCTTTGACGCATCCTGGAGAAGGAATCTTCATCAATACTCTCTTCTATTCGATCTTGATCAGTCCCTAAGACAAGGAAACCAATACCATCATTAAAGTCATTCATTCTAAGCTGAGAGATAAAGGTTGCTTTGTTGTCTGTAACCCTAATAACGCCTGTTTCCGCGGAAGGGACAAAAGTTCGATTGCGTGAATCAGTGGTGAAATACGAAACACTACTACAACTCATACCTTCTTTTTTACCATCAAATTCGACACATAATCGATAGTAATAAATCGTATCGTTGTCTAAATCATCAATTTCATATACAAAGTCAGCTTGTCCGCGAACATTAACTGCTAAGCGCTTCTTCTCTAGATCTTCACCAAACTCTTTCACGTCGTTATACTCATCAAAATTCTCAACTGCTCTTATCAATTGTTGGCTCTGACCATAGACAAAGAAGGCCCAACCGTCTATTCCATCATTCATGTCAACGTCACCACTTATAGTGGCAGCCCCAGCAGTAACATTGATAACCCTATCCAGACGCACTCTCGGTTCGTAGAATCGGCTAGAATATGGATTGTCAGGATTAGTAGAAAAAGATTTAGGCTCATCACAGATGACAGATTTGTTTCCAGAAAGTGTCAGATACTCAAGACACATCATAAAGAAATAATCTGTATCTGGCACTAGGTTTGAAATTCTCTTTTCATATTTTTTATTGCCACGAGCGCTTATATCTATCACTATAGTCTTGACTTCGTCGCTTGTTGATTCAGGTATTTTGATAAACTCACTGTAGCGACTCCCAATAGCTTCTACCTTACGCAGATCATAGCCGTACACGGAAAACACTAATCCGTCTTGGTTGGAATACATGTCAACTTCTCCACGGATGGTAGCAGTATATTCTTCAATATTTTGAGCTTGAACAGTCTCAACAGAGGGAGGGCGCGAATCAATCAATGGTTCCTCAACGACGATATCTACTTTGGTAGATTCAGCATCATCGTCACCGCTAATTCTGGTTACTCCAGAACTTTTGGTTGAGGCAGTAGAAAAAGAGCTTTCATAAGTTTGACTATCAACTTGAGGACTAGTAAGACCGGTAGCACTAACACCACTCAAACTCATCATCAATAAAACTACAAATACTCCTATTATCGCTGGCATATTAGTATTATACCATATATTCACATATAAATCAAGCATATATTCTGAGTTTCTACTTCCCTTCAAACAAACAATATGAAGCTCTATAAGGAGAAAGATTGTGACAATAGAAAAGTGAGCCGGTATTACTATAAATTAGGAATAGAAAGAGGTCCTGTGAGGTAATCATCAGGACCTCAATCAACTCGCCTGTTGATTGATTTTACTTTATACACAGCCTTTTCTTATGTCTTTAACCTAAGTCTAATCTCTACTAATGAATGTTGACAATACGTAGTAAAACAATAAAGCTACTGAGGAAAATAGACCTGTTGCTGCCACAACCTCCTGCCCTGGACCATAGTCATGAATAACCTTAGATGTTTGATAGAGCACAACTCCTGCTGCAAACACAACCATTGCTAGAGAGAAGTAGAACCCGAGAGACACACTGAAGATAACTGACCCAACAATCGCCAACAGAGCGGCTATACCAATGATTCCCAAGAATGGGCCCATGAAAGAAAAGTTCTTCCCTGAATAAGCGACGATCGCTGTCATTCCAGCAAAAATTACCAGAGTAACAGTTACTGCTGAGGATAATACTGAAGCATCAGAAAAGAGCACAGCGTATACAAGAAGTGGGATAAAGATGAGAGACTGTAGAAGAATTGTTACCCCCATTTCGACATACTGCATCTTCACACTGCTCTTCTTGCTAGTGATGTAGTTTGAAAGCCAGCCGAGAATCAAGAATCCCCCGATAACAATGAGCCAATTACTAGCCATCACAGGAGCTAATGCAATAGCGACCCCTGATTTAAACAAAAGCACTTCAAGTCCAACAAAAGCTGCTACTGCTCCAAGTAGATTAAAGTAGGTTGTCCGCAAAAATGTAGAATCGTCTATTTCTGTTGAAGCTGAACTGTATTGAACTGTGGTTTCCATAAAATGACCGATTTAAATTTATTTAACTTATATTAATTATAACAAAATAAAAGACTAATGGCTCAGAAGGCACCTACAATCTTTTATACACTGAGCCTAATCCTGCAGAGCGTGAATACTACCTATTTTAAGTTACGGAGCCCAGTCCTTCGTAGTTATTTAGAGCGCTGTTATGAGAACAGTTATCAGGTACCCAATGCGATTTGAGATCGTTGCCTGTTCTAAGCGCTAGTAGTGATCCTATTTGTACAATTAATTAACGTATAGTATATAAATACTACTTGCGTTCTTATCTGTTCCTGTTGGAGCATGGATGATTGGCAAAAACCTAGACAGAAAAGGTGTTTTGTCGTTTCAATTATTGTTAATTCATTTTTCTTATTTATAATTATTTTAGGTTGCGACTCTAGTAACACAGAGGTTTGTTTTACCAAACCTCTTTATTACATTGGGATTGCAGGTTTAATTGGAACGTATCTTTCTGTTGAATCTAAAAACTTCATTGAACCCACCCCAAACACAATGGCATTTATCTTATTCTCTGTGCCATTTTTGATAACCGTCATGATGCTTATACTTTTAAGCTAGTACACTTAATACTGAACGATTCCTAAATTTGAGGACTGCTAAAATAACTTGCTCCAATTCCCTCCCCGTATGGTCACTAGCAGAAAATATTCACACTTCAAAAGGTGTGGTTATTTTCATTAATGATACTGAAGTAAACAGTCTGGGACACTGTTTACAGGTGAATCAAAGCTGTTGCCAGCTAGATTATGGGTGGCACGAAATAATCTAGCGACAACGGATACGGGTCGAGTGACAACCGCTACTCAACTCTATACAGAGTGCAATATTAGATCACACAAATCTCAATTATAGTATCCTGTCTCCTTTTTAGACATTACTATTAATCAGTCTGCGTATACTTTATTATGTTATAATATATATGGATTGTATGAGTGTAACAGTACATACTTTGTCATTACTGTAATCAAAGTATAAAAAAGGAGAATGTAATGGACATAGGACAGATAAACCCCTCTCTTGAGAAAATAATTCTGAAAAGCTTAGAGCACAACATCAACGAAAACGGATACTATGGGAATATACAGATAACTGAAGAACAAGATGTATTAGATATTTTTTGGACACTTGTCATGGCGGCAGGTTTCGCTGCAAAAATGAACATGGCGCTGTCGGAAGCAGGCAAACCGTACATATGCGGCGGTTGCTATTGGGACCCAAGAAAAAAAATACCTAAACCGGGATTTAACCTCCAAATTAAAATGTTTGGATACAATGATGATGATTACTATGAATACAGCGAAGGCCAAGACTTTGCTGCAACAATTAAAGGGTTAAAGAAATCGTTATTTGTCGCGGAACAGATAAAAGAACGCCGTCAAGTACTTGAGACTACTCTGCAAGTCTCTTGGCTAGATTTTTTACCAGGAGAAACCTCTAAATACATAAAACCACTTTTTGAGTGGAGAAAAAAGCAACAGTAAAAGTCCCACCAACTTAATTTGTGTGGGGCTATTTTTTATTTTATGATGAGCAATGGAGACGGTCACGATTTATTTGTAGAGATGTGTTGCCTAATTTCTCTTTCTTTAGTTTCCTGAAGAACGCCGTGTTGTTTCTAAAAAAAACCCGACTACGAGGGCCGGTTCTCCGTAGTTAACTGGTTCGGGATAATTTATTGGTAACTCAGTAGGTAATTCAAACAACAGTTTTTTATCTTCTTTGCTGTTTGTTGTCGGCGATATAATACAACAATAACCACTGCCAATTTTCAGCCGAAGCTACTACGGAGGACCGGGCCCTTGTCCATTTTATTCTAAGCAACGCTTTTTGGTTATACAGTATACTTATCCCTTTTTACTTCACACTTTTTGGCTAAATAATGGACTTATCCCTGTTTACTTTGATTAAACCTAGGGGTTCAAGGTTTGGGCGTGCTAAAATTTTTGTATATGCATTCTTCCGACACTACTCTTCCAACCACGATAGATGAAGTTATTTCTAGTTTAGATCAAATCGTGAATGAATGTCAAAATAGTCGCAATCGGATGGGTTATTTTCCCGCTGTGTACAACCGTGTCACAAGACGCGTTAAACAAAAAATCATTACTGGGGCCTTTGAGGACAATCAGCGTATGGAACGTTTTGATGTGATTTTTGCTAACCGCTATCTAGCAGCACATCACGCCTATCATAAGGGTTCGCCACACTCGGAGTCATGGGCGGTTACCTTTAATGCTGCTAATAAATGGGGTCCTATGGTTATCCAACATTTGCTAGCTGCTATGAACGCCCATATCAGTTTGGATCTTGGTATAGCAGCAGCAGAGACAGAGGTGCAAGATCTGGATTCGCTTAAAAATGATTTTGATCAGATTAATGACATTTTAGACTCACTAGTTGATGAGGTTGAGCAAGAACTTCGTGAAATATTCCGCCCGCTTCATACGATTGACAAACTAACAGGAAATGTGTACAAAAGCGTTGCTCACGTTGGGATTGTAAAATCACGAAATATCGCATGGTCAGTCGCACAAGAATACTCAAAATTACAATCTGATAGTGCTCGTCAAGCATACATACAGGCACGTGACCAACACGTCGCCTTGATTGGAAAACAGATTCTATGGCCCCCAGTTCCAGTGAGATTCATGACTGGACAGTTTCGTTTTTTAGAAAAAGGGTCTATTGGGTACAAAGTAAACGTTTTGAATCGACACACGAACGAGCTTAGTTAGAAAAACGGAATTATTTTTGGATTGGAGCTTTTCTTATAGATTAATCATTCTCCAAATTGACTTCACTCCCCATCTCTTTAACTAAATGGTTACAATTCGCACTACTAAGGGTCACAAGATATTGTCTTAACAAGAGCACCTCCTGGTACTCTTGTTTTTGAATATCTTTAGACCTTGGAGTTATCTATTCCCGCAATATGGCCCCTAAATTGCGGGAATAGGCTTTTTTTATCACTGAAAATAGCCTCCTTTAAGATTGTGAGAAGAGGTTTCTGCATAGGAACGATTGAGAACATGATAAATAGTATCGCCAACTGTCACCCGATTCATCATATTTGGCATATTTATACTATGCCACGTTTTTTGGTTAAATTACGGACTTATCCGTGTTTACTTTTGTTTATTCCTTTTTTTGTTAAATAGCGGACTTATTTTTGCCTATTTCATACTTATTTTGTTTATTCCTGTTTATTCATACACAAAGAGATAGTTATTCTGAGTTAGGCTGAGACTGCTCTGTGCTACACTCATGTATAGGAATATCTAACAAGTATCTAACAAATTATTATGAAAATTGAACAAAAAATATGGACAGTTGAAGGTGGGTGGGAACTACAAAAAAGTACACTTTCAGACGAGGGCCCACAACTTGTATTGGTTTTTGGAGGTAAGGATACAGTCATGATGCCTGAACATATGGCGTCACTAAAAAATAGCTATAGCGAAGCGAATGTTCTTATGTGCTCAACGGCTGGAGAAATTGCCGATACTGTAGTACGAGACAATTCCCTTTCTGTGTGTGCACTTCATTTTGAAAAAACAAAACTTTCAATAGTGTCGGGAACAATGACTGATGGCGATAACGGAGAGCAGATCGGTGGAGAATTAGCTCAAACTTTAAAGAAGGAGGGATTGAGACATGTAATGGTTTTTTCAGATGGTTTAAAAGTAAATGGTACTAGTTTAGTACAAGGTATTTTAGAAAATATGCCGGAACATGTATCTGTTACAGGGGGCCTCGTAGGAGATGGTCCAGATTTTAAAGAAACAGTTATAGGTTTAGATGGAGCTCCTGAGTCAGGCAAAGTTGTCCTAATTGGATTCTATGGCGATGAAATTGAAATAGGCTATGGATCGCTTGGTGGTTGGGATTCGTTTGGCCCAGTACGCATAGTCACTAAGTCTGATAAAAATGTATTGTATGAGCTAGACGGTAAGCCGGCACTGGAGTTGTATAAACAATATCTTGGTGATCAAGCAGCTAATCTTCCAAGTTCAGGACTGCTTTTCCCGCTCAATCTATATCTTGATGAAGAAGAAAATGGAATACAAGTTGTCCGAACTTTGCTTGCTGTAGACGAAGAAAAACAAAGTATGACTTTTGCTGGCGATCTTCCTGAAGGAAAGCGGGTAAACTTAATGAAAGCAAACTTTGATCGTCTTGTTGATGGTGCTGCAGGAGCAGCGGATATGTCCAAGCACTCACTTGCAAATTCAGCTCCAGAACTTGCAATACTAATTAGTTGCATCGGACGTAAATTAGTTTTGAAAAATAGAATTGAAGAAGAGACAGAAGCTGTGAAAAGACAGTTAGGCGACAATGAAAGTACGTTTATTCTGGGATTCTATTCATACGGAGAAATCTCACCAGTTGCACCAACTGAAAAACAATGTCAGCTACACAACCAAACAATGACAATCACTACGTTTAGGGAACGAGATTAAGTCGTATGCATAAAACATTTAAGCGCCAACTGGTACGTATCTTTGGCTCACTTGAGAAAGTTCCGCCAGAATATGACGAGTTTGTTCAAATTATTGATACGACATACAAAAATTTTCAAAGTGAGTATGAATTGATGGAAAGATCTCTCGACATTAGCTCCAAAGAACTAACTACCTTGAATAGAAAGTTACAGAAAGAAGCGGAGATTATTGAGCAAGAAGTTAAGTTACGCACAAAGGAGCTTTCTATAGAAAGAAGCAAATTGGAAATTATTGCACAAAATATGATGACAGGGGCGATTCTTATTAATGACCTAGGTCAGGTGATATTTCTTAACAGTCCTGCAGAAAAGTTCATTAATTATTCCGATGAGGATTACACGTCTGTTCTCGATCAACTATATACTGTATATTCCGATTACCCGATTAGTGAATCTGTCCGTCGTGGACTGCAAGGAGAATACGTGAAAATTAATGAGCTACAAGAAGGAGATGCCATTTTTAGTATTACATTTCAACCATTGAAGAATCAGTTTATTTCATCAGGTGTAATGGTGTGGATTAATAATATCACTGAAGAAAAATTGCTTGAACGTGCTAAAAGTGAACTAATTGTTGTTGCATCACATCAGCTACGGACACCCTTAACCGTCACTAAAGGAAATACGGAGATATTACTTGATCAATCATATGGCCCTGTAAACGATGAACAAAAGAAAATCTTGGACCAGACACACGAATCAAATGAAAATATGATTACGCTTGTAAATCAAATGCTAGATTCATCAAAAATTGAACAGGGAAAGTTTCATTTCGAAAGCTCTGATGTACAACTTCAACATGTGCTCGAACGATGCATAAAAGATCTCACGCCACACGCCGCAGAGCGTATGGTAGCACTATCATACTCTCCGCCAGAGCAAAAGCTCCCTTTAATCAGAAGTGACGACACCAGACTCTACCAAGTATTTCATAACCTTATTGTGAATGCTATTAAATACTGCCGCTCAGAAATACAGGGCTGTGGAGTTAATATTGCAGTAACATTACTTGATGACCACATAGTGGTCACCGTTAAAGACAAAGGCATTGGCATACCAAAAAAAGAACAAAGCAAGATATTTGGACGCTTTTTCCGAGCGTCAAATGCTGAAACTTCGTTTATAAACGGTACCGGATTAGGATTGCATATCGCCAAGACTGTTGTAGAATCTATGGGAGGAAACATTAGATTTGATTCTGTTGAAAACCAAGGTACCATTTTTACTGTAACATTTCCAATTATTAAAAATACTTAAGTCACTTATCTAAATTTATATATGCACCTATCAAAGAAAAAAATCCTTCTTGTAGAAGACGATAATTTTATAGCAGACATGTTTATCCGTAAGCTGCAAGCTGAAGGCGCTATTTGTACTCGTGCAATTAATGGTCATAACGGACTTCAGAAACTAAAAGACGCAAATAATGATTTTGATTTAATTATTACCGATATCATGATGGCTGGTATAGATGGTTATGAAATGGTTTTAAAAATAAAGGAAATTGAAGTTGCAAAAGACATTCCCGTTGTTGTTTTTACAAACAGATCTAGTCTTACTGAAAAGAATGTGAAGATTAAGGAACTTGGTATTGCTGCATTTTTCATAAAATCAGATACTGCACTTTCAGAATTTGTAGTAGAATTGGCTGAAATTCTACAAAAGTAGAGCATGTCCAGCGACACAAATAAAAAATAGAAGGTTACGAGACAATAGGGATAAGTTCGTTATTCCAGCTGCTTCGTATCCAAATATCAAACCCTTTTCGGCCAACAAGATGAACGCACAGTACTCTCCAAGTGATTATCTTTCACTAACTGCTCAACCCACGGCAAAGAACAATTAGGTGTCCCCTTGCCTATCGAGTGACGGATACTTTACAACTGGACCTTCGTAAATAAAGAATTAACTGTTCTTTTCACTGGAGATTAGTTATGAAAACCAATACCACACAAATGTTGTGTTTCGATGAATACAATGGGCTTACTAGGTTTAACCCCTAAATACCTTCGAGAGAAAAAGAACTTTATCAGAAACCTTCTTAAAGAGGACCTGTCTTTCATTATGAAGCGAAAGGCCATTCAGGACAACGTGTCTGAGGAGTGCGTCGAAAGACTCAGAATCGAGTTCCTCATGTTTATTGCTATAAAACAGCAATACTCTAGAACATTAATTCCATCCATGGATGTCGATGTATTCTGACATGCATTCATTCTTTATTCTGAGGATTACACAACGTTCTGTGAACGACACTAGGATCATACAATGAGGAAGAGACAATAGACAAACACCCGAGCTAGTCGGGTGTTTTTATAACTATTTTTATGAGTGAGCGGACAGAGTTTCTTAATTCTACCTTTTTAACTAAGTCACACTATATTCCCCGCAATAGAGGCATGTCGTATGGTACATAGATAGTGCCCTCCCGGTTCTCGAGGTTTTGAACGTAGAGAAACTGCAGATAACGGTCAGTTAGACTCTGGTTAATGATTTGCTGAGCGTCGCGCTGACCAGCTGCTTCAATACGTTTTCGCTCCGCTTCCTTCTCTTCCTTTTGTAGAATAAAATCATATTTCTGAGCCTCCTGTTCAGCAGTAAGCTTTTCTTCAATACCCAGGGCTAACATTGGTGGCAATGACACATTTCGTAATAGCACTGACTCAATCTGAATTCCTCTTGGGGTTAATGACTCTTTTAGTATATCTTCAATTTTACCAACCGCCTCCTCCCTCTTCTCAGAATAAATGTCTTTTGCTTCGTAGAGCGCGATCACTTCACGAATAGCACTTCGCACCTCAGGTCGGAGAATTTTTTCTTCATAGTCCAAACCTAGCATTCTGTACACTTCTGAAGCGTCTTCTTCGATCAGTCGAAACAATACTGTCATATCAAGACTGACCTTTAGACCTTCTTTAGTAAGCGACTCTATAGAGTCGTCTCCAAACCGTTGTCCTTCGGTTGAAGCAACACTCATTGTATACTGTTCGGTTCGGATACTCATTAACTTAATGGAAGCTAGTGGATTGATGAGATGAATACCAGAAGACAGTTCGGTGTCGTATACATCACCAAACAAGTGCACTACTCCAGTCTGACCAGCCGGAACAGTGATGACCATGTTTAACAACAGAATTACCCCAATCACTAAAAAGACAATCACACTCAGTGATCTTGAGGCTTTGCGTTTAAGATTATTTAGGTTTGCTGGGTCCATAAAATTATTTGAATTAGGTTCTCTGACAACGACATTTTTACTTTTTGAAAAGTAGTAAAAACCACCAATTAATAATGCTATCATAGCTATTTTTGGCGCTAGAATTAGCAAAATAGCGACACCTACAACACAAAAGGTGGTTAACTTCTTTTTCTCTTCGGGGTTCATACTGCTATTATAACATTTCTTGAGTAAATGTAATATTCATTTATAAAGCGTTGAAATAATATGAGTGTGAGCTACTGGAATAATAAAACTCCTGCTCAGTATTTCATTAACAGTGAATGCGGATGTGTATATTTTAACCCTGAATCAGTCAGTTAATTCAATATGTAAATCTAATTTAAATAGAGTCAGACATGTGACTTTCATTTCTTTGAAGAAACTTTAAATATTCTGAGTGGCTCACTACTTGAAATTCATTACCACAAAGTTTGTGATAATTTACTTCAGCAGACTCAACAGATTTTCTCGGCCGCTTGTACAAGCTGGTGTGTAGGCAACGACCTTTTTACACAAGTGTCGCAAAGTAAGAATGTTTCCTGTCATCACCAGAGGTATTTGTACTCACGTCTGCTTCAACTTTTAAATAAGTTGACCTACTTAGGCACGATGATTGGTTGGGCTATTACTTTATGTTTTGTTCCTTTTAAACAATTGCGATGATAGGTTATTTTAGCTAAAGATAACATATTGAACATTTATTTATCTAACTGGTTCATACTTCACTTTTCTGACATAAAATCAAACTAAATTGTTTCCTCCGAAATCTTTTATGATTTCTTTTTCATTGTTTGCATCAAGTGATTTTTTAAATTTTACTCCTTTCTTACCCTTTACTCTACTTTCGCACTCTTTCCAGGTTTCATGCGTTTGAACTACGCCATCAACCATACTTATGTATGAGTAAGCTTTTTGTGCCTGCCTCTTTCGAGCATCACTTCTCGCTTTTGCCTTTGCTTCATCGTAGGAAGTATCATCGATATCAAATCCATACTCTCTCTTTGCTCCTTTATAGAAAACTACATTTTTACCTTCTGCCAGATCTGAAGCAATCGTATCTGCACGCTCGTTACCTATAATACCCACGTGCCCAGGTACTTTATGCCACTCAATATCTACCTTACCAAGCATGGGTAATAACTCTTGCCATAGCTCTTTATTCAGAACATCTGTTTCATTCTTTGTTTTCCAACCATTTTTAACCCAGCCAAAAACCCAACCTTTCGCACCTTCTACTACGTACTTAGAGTCAGTATAAATTTCCGCAGACTTACCCAGATCAACAATTTTTTTTAGCGCCTCAATAACGGCCGTCAACTCCATTTCATTATTAGTTGTACGTTCTTTGAAAACGCCTATTTCTAGCACAGTATCATCGTGTGAAATAACTGCACCAAAACCACCCTTACCAGGGTTCCCTTTTGCTGCACCGTCAGTAAAAATTGTTATTTTGTTCTTCATAATTCTGAATAAATATAGCTGTGGCTAAAATAATATATGTTACCCGAACTTCTGTCCACCACAGATAAATATCTGTTGGTAGTTACTACTAAATATAATAGCACTGACCTATAGAGAATATGCACTCTGAGATGTATTGATAAAAACAATCAATACAAAAACTCAAATAACTAACAACCGAACTGATTTTGCAATTGCTTCTCTTCTCGTGGTAAATTAAAAAAACGCCCACTGGGCGCTTTAAGTTTGAGAAAACTCTAATTAACTGCAGAACTAACTTTAGTTGTAAAAAGATACTGATTAACAACTTCAGAAGCCATCATATTGTCTGGAAAGCATACTTCATTGGCCTTTGCTACAATATTTTTAAACGGTGCGCATGCAGAGCGAAGTACCATTACGGCTAAACCAAATGATTTTGAAAGCTCTTCATATGCTCTACTATTAAAAGAGTCTTTATTACTGGTAGTAAGAGCAAGATGTCTATAAAAAGATTCGCCGAGCTTTGCGCTATACTCAAGAGAGCGAGGCTCATTCCGATGATTATTTCTACCGGGGACAAAAGCAACGTATTGCAAACTGATATCCGCAACATCCTTAACTAAATCAACGTCTACATCTTCGGCCTTCAAGAAATGGCCAGCGTAACTAAAAGCCGCAAGACGCTTATACAGTTCCTCGTCAGTCATGTAGTGATTGAGCATCTTGGAAAGGTAAATTACAATTGTTAGATTTTCAGGAAGTTTAGATTTTTCCCAAGCTTCCGAAACAAACAACAACCACTGATCTTCTGCAGTTTCAGCCCTTACAAAACCGCGTCCATTTAGAACCGGGAACTGACTTTCCTTTTGTATATCGGCCATGCTTTTAGCATGAGCTATGCTTAAACTATAATCATTAGTATCACTCATTCTTCTTCTCCTCTTGTTATGGAACAAACCAAATTATATCTTACCCTTAGTCTTCATATGTGTAAAGATTAATCTACTCACATTTTAATACTGTCACACAAGATAAATTCTGAAACATAGGCAAAAAAAGATGCTTACTAGATTTTATAAATCGCTATTATTCATTTTTTTTGCTAGGATTCAAACATGAAAGTTACGTCTACAAAATTTATGCGAGGAGTAGTGGGTGAAGATGATATTTTAGAAGACGGAACACCGCAAATTGCTTTTATTGGACGTTCTAATGTCGGGAAATCCAGTCTACTAAATTCTCTAACTGGATCTAAAAAGCTAGCCATAACAAGTAAGACTCCAGGCAGAACTAAGGAAATTAATGTTTTTTTGATAAATGACACACATTATTTTATGGACCTACCGGGCTACGGTTTTGCTAAAGCTGGATTTCAAGTTTTGGATAAATTGAGCGAACTTATTTTTTGGTACCTTTTCAATTCGAACCATAACCAAAAAGTAGTTTTGCTAATTGATGCTGTGGTTGGTCCGACTACTGATGATTTGAACATGTTAAGAGAATTAGAAAAAGCTGGAAAAGAAATTGTAGTTGTTTTAAATAAAGTAGATAAAATTAAAAAGTCTCAATATAGAAACCAGTTAGAAAAACTCAGTAAGCAAATTATCGGACATAAACTCTTTCCATATTCTTCAAAGTCTAAAGTTGGTATTGAGGAATTATCTAATGAACTGCTATTAGAAAAGTTGCAGTAACCCTACTTTAACTATGTACTAACATGGATTTGCTTTCTAAATCAGTGTGGCGGCTATTTCTTAGAACTAAACCAATGTATATTACATCAGAATAAAATGGATTATAAGAGACGAATGAAGCGTTGCGGGTTTTATCTTCCGGCTTTGGGTGAAAGCCTATACTTAGTACATCAACTGCTGCCACGTCTGTATTTGTTGCAAAAAAACACGTATCAAAACTTACGCCTCTATCAAAACTTTTCAGAACGTTGTTTTTATTCACACCACTATAGGAGACACATACTTTTGACCCTGAGTTAAACGCTCCGACTGTGTGGCTGCTTCATTTTATCGTTATCTCCAAATGTAATAACGATGGCACCTATAACTACACTAAGCGCAACAAGAACTGTGATTATAATAAAAAACTACTTTCTTTCCCTCATTCATAATTTACTAATTATTATCATAACCTAACTGATGACCATACAAAGTTAGACATATTAGTTTTTATTTGAAATAACTAGATTACCAATTCATACAACGGGCCAATTTGCCATTTATTTTGTGCAACGGACGCGATGTTCTTGAACATCAATCAATTCATTTTTGTTTAATGCCATGGAGTTTGATTAGAACTCGTTTATTACGACCTGTGCCATATACTAATTCTTTTACAATAACTAAGTCTTTGATGCTAAATCTCTATATATTTACATTTTCTCTGGAGAGAGGTGATCAAATTCTCATTTTTTAATGTAATTTAGAACGTGTTATGCTAGCAAAAATGGCAAATGAAAAAATAAAAAGTGGACTGTTCCAAATCGGAATGCTGTGGCGGATTTTATATGCAACGTTACGGCTGGTAATAGGGTTTGCTCTTTTGAAGTTGATTGACGTACCGATTACTGACTTACTATATAAGTTTACCGGCTCTGATTTAGCTGAGAATCCTTCAAATTTTCTATTTACCACAATAAACGCGCTGCTTGAGGCTCACCCCATCTCAATAACGTACTTTTTGGCTGGCTACCTAATTTTTTGGGGCACCATTGAAATAGTACTTTCTGTCAGTTTACTCAAACACAAACTCTGGGCTTTTCCTGTTTCCTTGTGGTTGATTGGTGGCTTTATGCTCTACATCATATATAGATACACGCATACCAATTCACCAATTCTAATTGGCGTTTTTTGTATAGATTTAATTATTTTCTGGCTTGTTAAAAGTGAATATAATAAAATGAAAAATGTAGTACCGGCTTCTGACCTGAGATGGCACTAAAACTTGAAACGTCAGATCTAGATCAGTAATGTATTTTTTAAATTATTCTCAATTTTATGGCGAAGCGGGTTAATCATCCAATTCGTCTGTCCGAAAAGCAAAGACTGTGCCGTAGGTTACGTTACCATTGTTATCTTGCGAAACTAGTCTAAAGTAATATCTTTCCTTCTCTTCAGGTTTGGTTGCCTGGGCACGAATTGCACGATTATATGCAGTGCGGACAGAAGTTTGCCTGGTCGAGAAAACAAGAGAATCTTCGTCTTGACCATATTCTAACGAAGCCTTAGGAGTAGCTTCTCCGAAAAGGACAACTTCTCCACGCAAGTAACCAGTTGAGTCAGTTACCTCATCAGCTTTTTGCGTACTAAAAAGTCAAACTGTCTAATCGTGAAAGAGTATTTATTTGTGGAGTGTTACCATTTAAAAGTAATTTCTGAATTTCCTGTAATTGCGCAATACGACCGTATGTATATGCGACAAATTCTTGGGCGGTTCTAGTTTGGTATTGAATTGTGGATGTAGCGACAGCAGAAATTGGTAGCGTAATCGAAGTAATTGCCAATTCGGTCAAGGCTGAAGTCCCTGAAATAGATACTTTTTCGTATACTGATTATGCCGTTAAAGATTAGTAAAAACAACTATTCTATAGTCTTCCACACCGAATCCTGGCGAACAAGTAGCTCTGATGCCTTCTCCGGCTCAGCCATTACTTCTTCAATGATTCTTTCGGCCCTAATACTCTGTGAAGCCTTAACAATGACTATATCACCAGGCTCAAGAAATGCCTGCAGTTCTCTACCAGCGCGGGCAACATCGTCATACTGGTAGATATTCTTCTCACTCATTCCAGCCGCCATTGCACCTTCTGCAATATGTCTTGACCTAACTCCAACCGTAAATAAAATGTCTGCAACTGAGGGCACTGCAGATCCAATCTTTCTATGTTCGACTGATGAATATTTACCCAGCTCAAGCATATCTCCTAAGATTGCAATTTTGCGCTTGGCATAAGTGAGTTCTTTTAATGAAGATAAAGCTTGCGCACATGCTACAGGAGATGAGTTGTAGGTATCGTCTATCACTAGAGTGGCTTTAATACCGGGCAGAATTCTCATCCGACCAACTGGTGTTTTTAAAGACTGAATAGATTTTATTGCAGCTTCAATAGGTACTCCAAGTTCTGTTGCTACAGCAATAGCAGCGCTGCATGAATACACATGCTGCGTACCAATAGTATCTTTCACCAATATCCGATGTTCTTTACCTTTATGAATAAGTATGAACTCAACACCAATCGGTTGGTCATCATTATATACGACTGAATCTTTTCTGGCTGTAAAATCTGTATCTAGATAGCGGCCAAATCCAACTTGGCGTTGTATTACTTCAGATAATTGAGTTTGAATCACAGTATCATCATTATTGTATACAAGCACTCCGTTTGGGTTCATCGCGCTTACTAGCTTCATTTTTTCTGTCACTACTGCTTCAGGAGATGTAAAGTATTCAACGTGTGCTGGTACTGAAGGCAGGAGTGTTAAAACCACAATATCGGGATGGAGCCATCGGGCTAGCTTTCCCATATCTCCAGGCCTATCAATCCCTGTTTCCAAGACTAAAACTTCTGGGTAGTCCTGAGAAAAGAAAGCTATAAAAAATCCATCAATAATATTGACTAGCCAGACAAAAGGGTTGCTCCAACCGTTTCTCAATCCCAGAACTGTAAGAGTGACACCTATGTCGGAGTTAAAACTTTTTTCACTTTTTCGGGCAGAGACACTATCTTTTATAGATGCATAGACAGCATCTTTTGTTGAAGTTTTGCCAACACTGCCAGTAACGGCAACAATTTTTGGCTTTTTGCGTCTTAGCAATATAGCAGCTTCAAAGGTAAGGATATATATCACCACTGATTTAAAAAATTCTTTCATAGGCTAGCGATCAGGTGGAATAGAGTAATAGTTAATCAAAAAACGTGTAATGTCCATAAATGGTGTGGTTAGCGTTTCTGAAGCATAATGCACCCCTTGTGGCTCTACAGTATACATGAAAACAATAAACTCTGGCTCGTAAGCTGGAAAATAGCCAAAAAATGAGTGCAGGAACTTGTCTTCATAATATCCGCCGTTTATCGGGTCGGGAATCTGGGCCGTCCCTGTTTTAGCAGCAATAGAATAATGCGGTAAAGAAGCAGCTCCTCCTCTAAGAGCTTCATCAACCACAATAGTCAGCATTCTAGAAATTTCTTCACTTGTCTCTACCTTTAGCACGCGACCACCATCGGGATAGCGTATTTCTTTAACGTCACCATTATCATATTCTATTCGTTTTGCCAGGTGAGGGGTTACCAGTTTGCCACCATTGGCTAAGGATGCTAACGCACGGGTAATTGCAATAGGCGTCATAGCTATACCCTGACCGAAGGAAGCTGTTGCATATTCAACGTCACGTGGTGAATTTAGATTATCAATTAGGCCAAATGCTTCATTTGGAAGGTCAATTCCCGTTTCGCTGCCTAATTTATAATTTAGAAAATATTTTCTAAACTCTTCCTTACCCATGACTTGGGCTATATATGAAACCCCCGTATTTAAAGATTGATTAAGAATTTCCTGCATGGGAACAGTTCCTCTTCCTTTGCCGTCGTAATTACTAATTGTAAAACCATCAAAATCAACAGTTCCTGCATCGTAGTATGTCGATTGAGGATTTATAGCACCAGAATCAAGTCCAGCCGCCATGGTTAGAGCTTTGATAGTAGAGCCAAATTCATAGACATTTTCAACTAGCGGATTTTGGAATTGATCGATAGTAGCTCCACTTCTATCATTAAGGTCAAATCCAGGAACAGCATTCATAGCGATTAATTCACCAGTATGAGGATTCATGATAATTGCGCCAGTAACCTTGCTACTGTAGTCATTATTTGTTTTCTGTAAAATACTATCCAACATGCGGGACACCGAAGGCTCAAGAGTAGTTACAATATTTCCAGTTTGATGCCTACCATCTTTTCTATACACAAACTCACCTAGGTTACTAAAAAGTTCTGCAAAAAAGTTAACTGACATTACTTGCCTCTTTTGAAATAGAATATCATCGTAATATCGCTCAAGACCATACTTACCTCTTAATTCAGTTCCATCATCTGCATATCCGACGAAACCAATTGAACGGGCAGCAAGAGAATCACCAGGGTAATAGCGCCACTGATTTTTATAAAGCAATGCACCGTCTATATTGAGATCCTCTATTTCGTCTGCCTGCTCCCTATTTATTTTACTGGCCAATTCAATATAACTTCTTTCGGGGACAGATACTCTTTCAATACAACGTTCAATTTCATCAAATAGATACTTTTGGAGTGACGTACAAAAAAATTTTGCCGAAGTTGTGAAGTGTTTAGGGTTGGCAGCTAAAATGTAACCCGACTGTATGGCAGCAGCCGATAATGGGGGACCATCGTGAGTTGAAAATAAAATTGAACCACGTGAGTAAAGATCAGTTTTTGTGTGGACATACTGACTTTCAGCTTGCTCCAAATAATACTCTGAATTTATAACCTGAATTTGGTACATTCTGACAATAAGAATAAGTGAGCCTATTGCAATAATAACTGAAAGCAGTCTAACACGTGACGATAGTTGCTTACGATTCATACTTACTGCTGACCACCAAACACCAAACTTGACTGCTCTCGCAAAATATATGTCTTTGACGTATTTGTATTATACCCTTCTAAGGTAGCAATTCTTGATGAAATAAAGTGCTGAGCTTTAATATATGAAGCTTCTAGCATTGCTATTTCTACATTCAATTCATTTTGTCTTTGAGTATGTTCCGTTCGCACTACCACTTGAACAACAGACATGTTCAAAAAATACAGATACAGCACTATTGTGCTTATCAAAAAAGCAACACATATTAGTGTGGCCTTAGAGTTTTTAATGGTTTCGCGACGTATTGCCATGTTTTTAGTAAATTTTTGTGATAATTCGTAATTTCGCACTACGAGATCGTGGATTTTGTCTCAATTCTTCTTCGTTTGGAACTATCGGTTTCTTTACCACTAGTTCACCGAGCTGGGCATCTACCAATTCTCGGAATGAGTGTTTAACTATTCGATCTTCGATACTATGAAAGGTGATAATCGCAAACCGACCACCTGGTTTTAGAACAGAGAATCCGTCTTTAATGAATTTTTCGAGAATATTCAATTCGTCATTGACGGCAATCCTAAGCGCTTGAAAGACCTTCGTAGATGGATTTATACTCTTGTTTCGAAGTGCTGGTTTTGGATACGCCGATCTAACTATTTCTGCTAACTGGAACGTCGTTAAGATTTTTTCTCTTTTTCGAGCAACTACGATTGCCTTAGCAATTCTTCTTGCAAAACGCTCCTGTGCGTAGCCAAAAAATATATCTGCCAGTACCTTTTCGTCCCAGCTGTTAATTATGTCAGCTGCTGTAAATGAGTAATCTTTGGCGTCGCCGAATGTCATATACAACGGTCCGTCATGCATAAATGAGAATCCCTTGTTCCCGTCTGCAAATTGTTCCATTCTCCAACCAAGGTCAGCCAAAATGGCATCTACCTTTTCAATATGTAAGGAACTAAGAATATTTATAGTGTTTCCGAAATTGTCATTTACAAGGTGTATTTGTGGTGATACATCCTCGAGCTTTTTCTTGTCGAGTGCCGATGCGTCTGCATCAACTCCGATATAACAACCGGTCTCATCTAGTGCGAGCGCGATCTCCCTTCCGTGTCCACCGCTTCCGAATGTTGCATCCAGAACGGTATCTGACGGAGACAGCCTGAGGCCGTCAACCGCTTCATGCAGTAGTACTGTTTTGTGTTGCATACGTGTAGGTGTGATTTTAGAGGACGCCTATTTCTCCAAGCTTCTCGGCCAACGCATCGGCCTGCTTTTCGATTCCGCGTTTATAAGTCTCCCATCGTTTCTCATCCCAAATCTCGATGCGATTATGGATACCGGCTAAAACCACTTTCGTGTCTAGCTGACCAAAATCTTTCAAGTAATCTGGCACGAGAATACGTCCAACTGAATCTACCTCCACTTCTACTGCTCCGGATAAGAAGAATCGATTGAAGCTTCTTGTATCCGCCTGCCCGAGTGGCAACTCACCGATTTTGTCAGTGATTTTTTGCCACTCTCGGAGCGGATATACAAAGAGACAGTTATCAAGACCTCGTGTGACGACAAGCTTTTTCCCAAGTTCCTTCCGCCATTTAGACGGCATGGACAGCCGTTTCTTAGGATCCAACGTGTGCTTGTATTCGCCAATTAACATATTTCTTGATAGCTACTGAGCTAGCCTGGCAATTCCCCACAACTTAATGTGGAGATTAGTTATGGCGAATTGCCAAACTAGCTCCGATATACCTTTCTAAGAGTATACCACTATCTCCCACCACTCGTACATTGTATACCACTCTCACCCACCAGCAACCACTTTGTCCACAGGTCTCCCACCTGCTAGATAGGCTGATAATCCTATATAAACAAAAGTATTTTAAGTTTGTTGCTCAATCCCTGGAATGTCAGTGGCTTAGAAACAACAAAACAACATCTTAATATTTGACGCTCTTATCCCACTTTTACGAAAAAAACACTGAATTTCAGTGTAATTCAACTACTATTAATTGTGTTTTTTGTTAGTAACCCAAATTTGTCTGGTAAGTCTACCTAACAATATTACTTGCTACTAGCTTGGAACGAATACCTTCTGCTCATAATTTAATCGTTATCAATATTTTTAGGCTTCATCAATGGAAACAGCTGTGTCTCACGAATAGTCTTGCCGGCCAAAATGAAAAGAGTCGTTCACCAAAACCAAAGCCGCAAGTAGGAGGCATGCCGTGTTCGAGCATTTCTACAAATTCCCAGTCTGGCATCATCGCTTCATCATCCCCTGAT